>JBCCRZ010000668.1:0-3655 GCA_039200855.1 Cyanobacteria bacterium P01_D01_bin.44
GAGCAGCCTGAAAGCTTGGCAGGCCATCATTTGACTGCTTATTTACAAGAAACCTGCTATTGGTCTGCTATCAGAGCGACTCGGGTCCTGGCTAACTCGTCCTATCGCTTGTCAGACTGTTTTCAATTGGCCAGTGCCGAAAGCAACAAAGTCTTGATCGGCTATAACCCGAATCGAGGCATCAGTCTAAAAGGCTATGCCAGCTTTGCCTATCCATCGCTGATTCGAGATATCCTGCGTCAGCGCCAGGAGGTTGATATTTGCACCGATTGGACTTTACTCAGGCGGTTGAGTAAAAAGCGAATAACGGCGTCTCTACGCCATGCTGGCCTGAGCGTGGCTGAGATTGACCGATATCAACTGGCCTGGCGCTGTTATAAGACCCTGTGTGGCACCGCCGAATCGTTGCGCACGCGCAAGATGCGGAAACCTGGGCCGACTCAATGGGCTGCGATCGCAACCCTGTATAACACCCAATGCCAGCAGTTGAGTGCCCCAGGGGAGCCCCTCGCCCCAGAGACCGCTGAGCAATGGTTAACTCAATGCGCCAAATGGGTGCGGGCTTATTTATATCCACCACTGACGTCTCTGAATGTCCCAAGTCGCGGGCGAGAGTCGACGGAGCTGCTAGATGAGCTACCGGATCCTCTACATAAACCCCTGTTGAGTGATCTGATAGATCAAGAAACGGTACAACAGCGACAGGGGCAGCGCGATCAGCTAAATAGCGTGATCTTGAACGCGATTGGACAATTAGATTCTGAAACCCGACTGATTTTGCAGATTTATTATCAGTCCAAGCTGACCCAACAGCACATTGCTCAAAAGATTGGGGTCGGGCAGTACACCATTTCGCGCCGACTTACCCGTGCCCGAAATGCCTTACTCCAGGCATTAGTCAGCTGGGGTCAAGCCTCCCTGCATACTGAGCCCAACCCAGACCTAATAATCACCATGGGTGCATTTTTGGAGGAGTGGCTAGTGGTTCACAATGACAAGTTTAGTGACTTATCAGACGAAGGAATGGAGTCATGACCAGCAATCTCACCTTGGCTGAACCCATGGAATGGTGGTTGGAGATCCCCGCTGAGATCGAAGCGCAGTGTTGGCAAGAGAGTTCAGGGTTGGCAACTTCTAATCAGTTTCACTCGGTTTATCTCAATCAGCTTTGTTTGAGCGTCTTTCTGCCGTGGTTGCAAGCTGAGTATGATGTCGAGGGGCGCAGTTGGCCCAGCCTGAGCAGCCCCCAGACGCTATGGGAAATAGTCAGCGGGATAGGGGTGACGCTACCCACAAAGCGACTGGTCTTGATCCCCACTGAGGATATCGATATTGATGAGTTAGTTATCCCCCAAGAATGGCTCGATATTCCCGATTGGACCGCAGACTACTATCTGGCGATTCAGGTCAATCGAGAGGCGCGGTGGATGCGCATCTGGGGATATGCCACCCATCAACAGATCAAACAGGCCGGGCGCTACGATGCGTTGGATCGGACCTACTGCGTAGATGGAGCCTTCCTCGGGCACGACCTCAATGCCTTTTGGTTGACCTATCAGCTGTGCCCGACGGCGGTGACCCAGACGGCGGTTTCGCCATTGCCAACTCTGGCTATGGCGACGGCTGACGGTTTGATCGAGCGGCTGAGTGCGATGGTCTCTGACCGGTCTTCGGCCATCGCACAGCCCAGACTATCAGTGCCCTTTGAGCAGTGGGGGGCGCTGGTATCGCAGCCAGAGTGGCTAGAACGCCTCCTGGCCCAAAGGCGGGCGCTCGCAGGGCGCGCCTCGATCGCAACGCTGGCCGAGGCCCCTGCTGCAACACCCGTTCGGCTAGGACACTGGTTTCAGAACTTGTTTGAAAGCAGTTGGCAATCTGTTGAGACCCTCCTGGGGGGGGAGCTGACCCCAAATTTTAGAACCATCTCCGCCCTGGGGAGGGCCGATGTCAGGCGGGTAAAGCCGATCGAATTAGCGGCCTCATCGGCCCCCCAGGGGGTGCTCCTGCTCATGGAACTCAATGCCGAAACCGATGAGCGCACGGGGGTACGCATACAGATTCACCCGACTCAGGACGATCGATATGTGCCCAGTGGTTTAGATCTGATCATCTACTCAGAGACTGATCAGATGCTTCAAGCTGTCCAGTCTCGTACCCAGGACGACTATATTCAGCTACCCTACTTTAGATGTAAACCGGGTACTTGCTTTAGGCTCCAGGTCAGTCTCGGTGATAATAGCTTTAGCGAAAACTTCTTGGTCTAATCTGCGCTAACCATGCTCTTATGAATAATCCCCTTGTAGTCTTAACTTTCGGCGAAGGGAGCTGCCGGGAAGGGGTGTCCACCGTGACCGCTCAACTTTGGCTGTTGGGTAGCACGGTGCCGTTAAAATTTCGGGGCCACCTGCCCCCAGCTCCGGAGCTGCCTGCGCTGTATCAACGTTGGCGCTTGCTTTACGAGGCGCTGCATGCCCGCCTTAGGCTGCGAAAGCCAGACAGTTCGTTGGAGATCGAATTTGACAATGAGGCGGTAACCCGTGTCTCCGAAGCAGAGTTTCGCACATTATCTAAGCAGCTACAGACAGCCATCAATCAATGGCTCCATGCCCCTGGCTTTCTCAAGATTGATCAACAGTTGCGCACCAAGCTAAACCCTGCCGAAGCGGTCAGGGTGATGATTGAAACAGAGGATCCGCTTTTACAAAAACTTCCCTGGCATCTCTGGCAGTTTTACGAAGACTACCATCGCTCAGAGATTGCCCTGAGTGCCCAGGAATATGATCGGGTGGTGCTGTTATCTCCCAATAAGCCCCCCGGTGAGCCCCCCAGCGAGCCTCTCAGAAAGACCCACTCGGTCAGAATTTTGGTGGTGTTGGGGCACAGTGATGGCATTGATATTCAGCCCGACCTCAAATTACTAGAGCAGCTGCCGGGGACCGAAATGCTGGTGCTGAAAGAGCCCCAACGCTCAGAATTAGATCGATGGCTTTGGGATGAGGCGGGCTGGGATATCCTTTTTTTTGCCGGACACAGCACCAGCCAAGCTTGGCAAGACCCAGAGTCCATCAATGGACCCGGCACCGGGCAGCTGTTTATCAACCCGGTTGAGCAACTTTCGATTGAGCAGTTAAGAAATGCGCTAAAGGCCGCCATTGCTCGGGGGCTGAAACTGGCGATCTTTAACTCCTGTGATGGCCTGGGCCTGGCCCGGGCACTCGGCGATCTGCATATTCCCCAGATGATTGTGATGCGAGAGCCCGTTGCAGATCAGGTGGCTCAGCTATTTTTAAAGCACTTTCTGCAAGTTTTCTCCCGAGGAGAAGCGCTTTATTCAGCAGTGCGTCAGGCCAGGGAAAAATTGCAGGGGGTCGAGGGTGACTTTCCCGGTGCCAGCTGGCTCCCTGTGATTTATCAAAACCCGACGGAAGTGCCTATGGTTTGGCCGGGTCGGGTGCTCCCTGCCCGACGCAAACCTGAACCGGACCATCGCCGGGCTCGGCTCAATTGGCGGAGTCTGCTGGCCGTCAGTTTAATCGTGTCCCTGCTGGTGATGGGGGTACGATGGCTGGGGGGGCTGCAGGCGCTAGAGCTGCAAGCCTACGACCGATTGATGCGATCTCGACCAGTGGGGCTGGAGTCGGTCTCTGACCCCAAC
>JBCCRZ010000669.1:0-3653 GCA_039200855.1 Cyanobacteria bacterium P01_D01_bin.44
CGAGGCCAACATCGCGCTGTTCAGTTCACCCTTTTGAGCGGTGATGATATAAAGACCGCTGCTGATGCGCCCCAGGGCTTTCTCCAGATCCACATCCAGGGACTTGAGCTTTTTGATTTTCTTAGCCTGGGCCAGGTCTTGTCCCATATCGACACCGGTTTCTTCGCACAGCTGATAAATCGCTTCGCTGGGGGTGTCTTTAACACGAATGGGGTCAAAGGCAGGTTTTAGCTCCAGGTCTTGCAGCTTGGTTTGCAGGGTATCGATAGGCTCGTCATCGCCCCCGTATGACTCAAATAGACCAAAGGTTTGCTTATCGTTCACCGCGGCCAAAATCGAACTCAAGGCGGTTTGGATTTCGTCGGCTCCGCGCCCAGATAACGGCGGCATCCCCAAGAGAATCCCTTTAGCGCGACCCACTAGCTCGTTGAGTTCGTGGATATCGGCTGAGCGCAGGTCCATCATCTCGACGGCAACACCGGTTTTGGTCACCCCATGGGCCAGGGATTGGGAGATGCGATCGCTAAATCCATAGTCTGACACATAGAAAACAGCAACTAGCGTTTCTGCCTTACTCTTTTCCTGACTCCAGCGGCGATAGCGGCCAGTCAGCTCCTCCAGGTTGTAACGCAGCAGCGGACCGTGTCCGGTGGCGATGGTGCTGATGTCGCCCTCCAGCTTATCCATCCGCTTCATCGCCGAAATCACCGAGCGCGCATTGGGGGCCATCAGGCACTCGTAATAAAACCGAAAATCGGGGGAGAGGGCCTCTAAATCTTCGTCAAAGGTCTCCTCGTTGCAGAAGTGTGCCCCAAAGGCGTCACAGGTGTAGAGAATGTCAGTCTTGTGGTCGTAGGTAAAAATCGTGTCAGGCCAGTGCAAATTGGGTGCGTTGACAAACTCCAGCACGTGGCCGTTGCCCAAATCCAAGGTTTCACCGCTCTTGACTAGCTTGCGCTCAAAGGGCTGGTGCACCAAATCTTCTAAAAAACTAATAGCGACCTTTGCCCCAACCACGACGGCATTGGGGGCCAGCGCTAATACATCTTTGACCAAACCACTATGGTCGGGTTCAGTGTGGCTAATCACGATGTAGTCAATCTCAGCCGGGTCAATTTGCCCCGTTAACGCATCGAGATATAGCTGCCGAAACTTGGCGTGGGACGTATCCACCAGCGCCACCTTTTCTCCTCGAATCAAGTAGGAGTTATAGGTAGTGCCATTTTGAAGGCCAAACTCAATATCAAAGCGATCGCGATCCCAGTCGAGGGAGCGAATCGTCGTGGTGTCTTCTGCGATCTCTGAACTTTGAATGGTCAAGCGTTTCTCAACCTTAGGTGCGGCCACAACCATCAGATACCTCCTTCCTGCAGATTCAGCCTTTCTTTACAGATTGTAACGGACTTTAGCAACATAAATGTTTCTTTAGTCTCTATTCTGCCTCAAAAATTCCAATCAGGGTAGTTATAAATGCTTATGGGCGGGATGAAGAAAACCCAAATGGGTCCCTCCGTAATGCTTTGACCGAATAATCTCCAATCCCTCTGGAAGGGTTACCTGCCAGTGTGCCGGATCGTATTCCACTGCCACTTCCGCATCGGGATTCAATAACCCGTAGCTGGTCAAAGCCTCTAACACCTTCCCATAGAGCCCACTCGCATAGGGCGGGTCAAAATACACCAAATCAAAAGACTGCCCCTTGAGTCGCTTAAGCTGGCTAACCACGTCCCCTTTGAAGATCTCAAAGTGTTGCTCAGGCTGTGTCACCTTTTGCCAATTTTCTCGAATCACCCGACAGGCCGCCGCAGATTGCTCAATACCCACCACCCTATGTGCCCCGCGACACAGCGCCTCGGCCCCCATTGCGCCGCTGCCCGCACACAGGTCGAGCCACTGGCAACCGTCTACTCTTCCCTGCCAAATATTGAATAGCGCCTCCCGCACCCGAGCCGATGTGGGGCGAGTATTTTGCCCTGGCAGTGTTTTGAGGGCGCGGTTACCGTAGATGCGAATGGACATTTAGATCAAGTACGAACACCAATCACTCCAGCCACCGGGGTAGAGCTTGCCCATCGGTTTGCCCGCCATCACTTGAGAAAACAGGTTAACGCAGGCAGTGACTCCAGAGCCGCAGTAAACGATCACTTCGCTGGCATTATCTAGTATCTGCCAGTGCTCAGCCAGCTCGGGAATAGATTTAAGCCTCCCCGCTTCGTCACTAACGTCTTTCCAAAAGGCATTTACTGCACCGGGCACCGAGCCCGCTATGGGGTCAATTGGCTCAGCTTCACCGCGAAATCGCTCGGCGGATCGAGCGTCGATTAATAACGCCGTCTCTCTACGATGTCGAACTGCATCAATATCGACCAGCCAATCAGCTTGCAGTTGGGGCTCAAAATTACCAGAACGCTCTGGCGGCAGTGCCTGACTCAAGGGGAGCCCTGCCACCTGCCATGCCCCAATCCCCCCATCCAGCAGGGCAACATCATCGTGGCCCAGGTAGCGAAGCATCCACCATAGCCGGGCCGCAAAGGCAAAGCGAGAATCATCGTAGGCCACCACCCTTGTGGGCGGATTGGATCGGATGCCAAGTCGATTAAGCGTTTCAACAAATTGCCGCCAATCAGGCAGCGGGTGACGCCCGCCATGGGGTTGCACCGGACTCGACAGATCCCGATTGAGATCTAAATAGTACGCCCCTGGAATGTGCCCCGCCTCATACTGCTGACGGCCAAGCTCAGGCTCAGGCAACGAAAATCGGCAGTCCACCACCACCACATGAGGATCGTCAAAATGCTGAGCCAGCCAATCGGTTGTTACCAAATATTGAGAAGAGTTATGCACGGTTAAGTCTTAGTCAGTAAGGTGTAGACAACCAACCGTAAGATACCAACTTTAGTAACTCAGCATCACCAGACACTTAACAAATAATGAGGATCTCCAGCTGATCTTGCCAATCTGTTATAAGTTTGAATCAATCCGGCACCAGTCACTTAATAGAGCTTTAAACTCTTGACAAAGAAAACTTTGGTATACTCCCAGTCAGCTATTTACGTAAAAATACGGATTTAGCGCTCACACACTAGAAACATCAAGGATAAAAACGGTAAGGAGCTTTTGGTATGGCTTGGTTAATGCCCTTCATCTTTACGTGGATCATTACCACGATCGCTTTTGTGATTATCACCTATCTACCCGTGGGGGTAGAGTCTGACAGTTTCGGCAAGACGGCTATCACAGCCTTGGTTTTCGGTGTACTGAATGGTGTTGTTTCTTTTCTTTTTGGCATCCCTGTCCTGAGCCAGCTACTTTGGTTAGTGACGTTGGGTGGCCTGCTAGTCAACATTCTTCTGTTTGGGCTGTCGGCAAAACTGGTTGAAGGCTTTAGACTCCGCTGGGGTATTTGGAGCGCCATTATCGGAGCGTTTCTACTCTCAATTATTACCTCCATTTTGAACTGGATTATCTAAAGCTTTTGTCAGCAGTCAGGTTTGGGTCAACGCACATAATTAGTAACATTTTGAAGGGGATTGACCGTTGTCTATTTCGATAATCAGCCCTTAATTTAAGTTAGCCTTCTGCAAAGAGGGCTTTTTTATTGGAGCATTTATCCCATGCTGATCCGAAAATTGATGGACTGCGAGGAGTTTGTC
>JBCCRZ010000670.1:0-3650 GCA_039200855.1 Cyanobacteria bacterium P01_D01_bin.44
AGTACGGCCTTACCCATGACGTGCTTTACATAGAAGGGCAGGGCTCATTACTGAACCCTGCCTCTACTGCGACGCTTCCACTGCTGAGGGGGAGTCAGCCTACTCATTTAGTACTGGTACACAAAATCAATCTGACCCACATCCAACACTTTTCAGAATTTAAAATTCCACCCTTGACAGACGTTATTCATTTGTACGAAACGATTGCCAGCGCTGGCGGCACGTTTGCATCGGCTAAGGTTGTTGCCATTGCCCTTAACACCTATGGAGCCAGCCAAGTTGAAGCCCAAGCCAAGATCAAAAAAATTACTCAAGACACAGGATTACCCTGTACAGATGTGATTCGTTTTGGGGCAGACCCTATCCTAAATGCGATTCTTGTAGATAACTGATGCCAGCGTTTATTTTTTGTTACGCAAACGATACGTAATCCGTCCCTTAGTCAGGTCATACGGCGTTAACTCCACCTTGACCCGGTCCCCCGGCAAAATTTTGATATAGTTCCGGCGAATTTTCCCAGAGATATGAGCCAATACATTAAACCCATTATCCAAATCAACGCGAAACATCGCGTTAGGGAGGGATTCAGTCACTGTTCCCTCCATTTCAATTAGGTCTTGCTTAGACAAGTAGCTGTTCCTCAATTCAACACTAGGCAGAATAGGTTCCAAAGTACCCTATGCCCATTTCTAAGCTTAACAAACCGCCGTAAAAGCGATTGATACCGCTCAGCACAAAGGATGGGTAAATGACAGGGCCCACCCATAAAACTGACAATACTCTTCACAGTTATCAGCAACTCATGAACTAGCTGCTAATAATGTGCTTTAAATCAGTGGTGACCGCTTCCATCGGCTGATTGCCATCTACCGACACCAATTGTTGACGGTTTCGATAAAAATCAATTAACGGCTGAGTCTGCTCTCGATACACCACCAAACGATTGCGAATTACCGCTTCATTATCGTCCGCCCGCCCGCGACTCAGTAATCGTGCAACCAGCACCTCATCAGGCACATCCAAATTCAACACAAAGTCGCAAGGCTGCTGAATTTTATCCAAAAGCTCATCCAAAAAGTTTGCCTGGGGCACATTCCGAGGAAAGCCATCCAAAATCCAACCGTTGGCAGAGTCCTCCTGCCCTAACCGTTCGCGAATCAAATCCAAAATCAAATCATCTGGCACCAGCTCCCCCGCATCCATATAAGACTGGGCCTTTTTGCCCAACTCAGTTTGCTCAGCCACCGCCGATCGCAAAATGTCCCCTGTCGAGATATGAGGAACATCACATTCCTCCGATAAAAATTGGGCTTGAGTCCCCTTGCCCGCACCGGGCGCGCCTAAAAAAATGAGTCGAGTCACTACTGCTTCACCATCCCCTCATAACGTTGAGAAATCACATACGTCTGAATTTGCTTAGCCGTATCAATCGCAACGCCCACCAAAATCAGCAACGATGTCGCTCCCAAACCTTGAAACACAGTGACATCTAACTCACTCTCAACAATACTAGGCACAACAGCCACCAAGCCCAGGAATATAGCCCCTAAAAAGGTCAACCGGTTAAGGACCTTGCCAATGTAGGCGGTGGTTGCCTTGCCAGGTCGAATCCCAGGAATACTCGCCCCCATTTTTTTCAGGTTGCGCGACATATCATCAGGGTTAACCACCAGAGATGCATAGAAATAGCTAAAAAACAGGATCATTCCTAGGTATAAAAGGTTATAAGTCAGAGATCCAGGCTGTAAGTATCGACTCACAATGTTAGAAATCGAATCACTCCCAATTGAACTCGCAATGTAAGGAGCCGCTTGCAACGGCAGCACCAAGACAGCCGACGCAAAAATAATTGGCATGACGCCCCCCTGATTCAACCGTAGGGGCAAATAATTACTTTTCTCAAGGTAAAGCTTACGTCCCACTTGACGCCGCGCCGATACGATGGGAATCCGACGCATGCCCTCCTGCACAAAGACGATGCCCACAATCATCGCCAAGTAAACCAGGCTCACCAAAATAATCCCAAGCACTTCTTGCCTCGAAGAAGAAGGCGACTGAGCCACGTCCACAGCAAGCCCCAATAACCGAGGCAGTGACGACACAATATTCAAGAAAATCAGTAAGGAAGCACCGTTACCTACCCCTCGCTCGGTAATCAACTCTCCCACCCACATCACAAACATTGAGCCTGCGGTCAGCGCAATCACCGTCTCTACCACAAACGTAATGCCTGGGTCCCGCGCAAACGGCATCAGCAAAAAGCTAGACAGCAGCGTACTTTGCAAAATCGCCCAGCCCAACGCCACATAGCGAGTAATCTGAGAAATCTTTCGCCGACCAGCTTCCCCCTCATTTTTCTGTAAGTCCTCCAACTGAGGGATCGCCGCTGTCAGCAGCTGCATAATAATCGAAGCATTAATAAAGGGCAAAATACCCAACGCAAAAATACCCAGCAGTGACAAACCACCGCCGACAAAAATATCGAGAAAGCCGAGTACGCCGCCCCCCTGCACCTCCCGTGCAAAGGCAACCCGGTCAATACCCGGCACCGGAATATACATCCCCAACCGGACCAATACCAGGAGCCCCAGGGTAACCAGCAATCGGCTCCGTAAACCAGCAGCCTGCGCCATCTGCAAGAAAGTTTCTTGGGCGCTGGGGTTTTTGCCTCGACTAACTACCATAGTAAAAAGCGCTTCCTATAAGGGATAAAGCAACGGGAATTCCCACTACCTAGCAAGAATTACCTAACAAGAAGCTGCGCTCAAGTCAATTAACCGAAGCACAGCCCACACTTACCTGATTGTAAAGCGTTAAGCCAGGACTTCACAGCTGCCGCCAGCAGCCTCAATTTTAGACTTTGCAGACTGTGTAAACGCAGCCGCTTTCACTGAGAGTGCGACACTGATCTCACCATCGCCAAGGACCTTCAGTGGCCCGTCATTTGCGGTGATAATCCCCGCTTCCATCAAAGACGCCAGGGTAACCTCGGTCTTAGCGGGTAAGTCTGCTAACGCCTTCACATTAATAATGGTGTATTTCTTCTGGTTGACCAGTGGAAAATGCTTAAGCTTCGGAATCCGTCGATACAGCGGCAGCTGACCGCCCTCAAACCCAGGACGAGTGCCTCGACCTGAGCGAGACTTTTGACCCCGCATCCCAAAACCACCACTGGCCCCTTGCCCCGCTGAAATACCTCGACCGATGCGTCGCCGTCGCCTTTTTGAGCCTGCTTTAGGCTTAGCATCCTCTAGTCTCATAATGTCTTACTCCGCATTTCTATCCCGTATATCTGACCTAAACTTACTTAATTCGAAAAGTAATCAAGAAACAATCAGGCATATAGCTTTTCGACAGCGATACCGCGCTCTTGGGCGACGTCCGATAGGGTACGCAAAGAGGCCAGCGCCTCGGTCGCAGCACGGGCATTATTCAGCGGGTTATCAGATCCCAACTGCTTTGCCAGCACATTACGAACACCCGCCAACTCTAAAACGGTCCGGACAGCCCCCCCGGCGATCACCCCGGTACCTGGAGCCGCTGGACGCATAAATACTTTAGCGCCTCCGGCAATCCCCACCGAAGGATGGGGCAGAGAGTAGGATTTGTTAAGAGGCACCTCTACTAGGTTCTTTTTGCCATCAGCAACC
>JBCCRZ010000671.1:0-3649 GCA_039200855.1 Cyanobacteria bacterium P01_D01_bin.44
ACGGGCTTTGCAGTTAGGGTTTGAATTGTCATTTTGGGTTGATGGGTAGTTTTTAGGGGTTGGTGGTGTGTTAGAAATGCTGCGCGGGACTTTCCCTCCCGCCCCCTCCTGTTCGGCTGAGCTCACGTCGAAGCCTTCTACTCTGACTTATATCTGGCCTGGGGTCCCATCCTCCCCCAGCCCCCCCGAACTAGATTCTGGCTTCGTTTTGGGAAAGGGCGGTTGGTGGGTTAATCGAATATACCAACTCTTACAACACTGCTAAAAAATCCAAGCCTGACTTCAACCTGTGCCATTCTTGGAAATACACTTCAGCAACAGGCAGTCTCATGGACGATAAGGCAATACTGATGATTCCGGGGCCGACGCCGGTCCCTGAGAAAGTGCTCAGGGCGATGGCAAAGCATCCGATTGGGCATCGCAGCGGCGATTTTTCTAAGATTACGGGTGAAATTAACACTCACTTGAAGTGGCTGTTTCAGACGCAAAATGACGTGCTGACGTTGGCCGCCAGTGGCACAGGCGCGATGGAAGCGGCGATGATTAACTTTTTGAGTCCGGGTGACCATGTCATCGTGGGCTGCAATGGCAAATTTGGTGAGCGCTGGGCCGATGTTGCTAAAGCCTTTGGCCTGAATGTCCAAATTATTTCGGCTGAGTGGGGGATGCCGTTAGACCCGGAGGCGTTTCGGACAGCGTTGGAGACGGATGCAGCCAAAATTGTGAAAGCGGTGGTGATTACCCACAGCGAGACCTCAACCGGGGTGTTGAATGATTTAGAAACGATCAATGACTATGTGAAGGCCCACGGTGAGGCACTGATGATCGTGGATGCGGTCACCAGCCTGGGAGCTTACAACCTGCCCATCGATGAGTTGGGGCTGGACGTGGTGGGCTCAGGGTCACAAAAGGGGTTTATGATCCCACCGGGGCTCGGTTTTGTCTCGGTAAGTGACAAGGCTTGGGAGGCTTATGAAACGGCCAAGTTGCCCCGGTACTACTTTGATTTGGGTAAGTATCGCAAGAGTGCAGCGAAAGATAGCACACCGTTTACGCCGCCGATTAACCTCTACTTTGCGCTGCACGCTGCTTTGGAGATGATGCGTGCTGAGGGGCTGGAGGGGATTTTTTCTCGCCATCAGCGCCATAAACAGGCAACGCGAGCGGCGATGAAAGGGTTGGGTCTACCGCTATTGGCCCCCGATGATCGCGCCAGCACGGCGGTAACGGCGGTAATGCCTGAGGGGGTTGAGGCGGAGCAAATCCGTTCGGTGATGCGTAAGCAGTTTGATATTGCGTTGGCCGGGGGCCAAGACCACCTCAAGGGTAAGATTTTCCGGATTGGTCATCTGGGCTTTATTTGCGATCGCGACATCCTCACCACCGTAGGCGCGATAGAAACCACCTTGCAATCCCTAGGATACGAGCGCTTTACCCCCGGCAGCGGAGTATCCGCCGCTAGCAAAGTACTTGCATAAGCGGAGAAATAGATAGTAGGTAGTGGGTAGTGGGTAAAAGCTAAAAACCAAACCCTAAAATCTAGAATCCAGAACCTAAAAATCAAAGCGGTGAGATCGGAGGCGATCTCACCGCTGATTAGTTCTTGGCATAGGTTTAAGAGGTCTGCAGATTAAGGTCTCAATTGCCTAGCATAGAAAGCGCTTGAACTCGGACGGCTATGCCGCTGCGGTCTCTAACCAATCGTAAATTTGCTCAAGCTGCTTGAGGGAGACAAACCCGTATTGCCAGAGAACCATAGGCAAAGGCCCTGGATCCTGTTCGCAATGCCTGAGGGCGGTCTCGATAGACGCGGGTGAAATTGAAAGCTCTTCTTTTAAGAAACTGACCAACTTGCCGTAATTTTCTGGAATCATATCGGTTGCCCCAATTTATAGGTGGTTTTGTGTTTGTTTTCAAATGAGTGAACTTACCCTATCTCTATTAGGAAGATAGTCCTTATCGATGAGTCTAAGGTTAAATTCAGTTGAGTTATACCCGTTTGAATACCACAGCTCACCCAAACAGTTCTAAAAATGCAGATTCTTTAGAATAGCTTTAAGCATTGAGATTGAACCGCCAGATCGTCCTAATTTTAATTATTTTTTTAGGTATTTATTTTCATCAATTCATTGCATAGAAGTTTGACCTGACTTTCGCCTGTTTAGCCCTGGATTACGGGGCTGAGGGAGTTGTGTCAGGAAGCGGATTAGACGGAATGTTAACGTTCGATGGGGTGACCTCGGCGGCTGATTCTGAAGAGGTTTCAACCGGGGTGATGGTGATCGTATCCCCTGGCTGCAGTCCTAACTCCGCAGCCCGACCGCCCCGCAGCTCAATCACTTGATCGACGAGCGCAGAGTCTGGCCCATAAATGGGGCAGGGGTCTGTCGTACAGGGGGGCGTATCGGCGGAGATAGCTTGAACCCGACCCTGCAGCAAAAACACCATGTCCAGCGAGATGGGCACATTTTTCATCCAAAAGGCGGTACGGCGAGGAAACTCAAACGGAAACAGCATGCCTCGATTGTCGGGAAGCTCGGTCCGATACATTAGCCCTAGCGACTGTTGCTCAGGGCTCTCAGCCACTTCGAGGTCAATGATTTCGCCTGCAATATTGGCCTGGGCGGTGACGGGCAATAGCTGACCTGGGCCAGATAGCATAGACTCTGATGTCTCTGAAGTGGTTTCAGGGGCTGGGTCAGGGGTGGATATTTCTTGGCCGGGGGGGACTGGGTCACTCTCAACCGCCGGGTCGTTTGCTGATATCGGAGTTGTACAGCCCAATAGCAGACAGCATAGGCCGATGATTGGCAAGGTCCATCTCATCTTGCTGGGGTTCATTTTTTCCAGGGCCGTTTTGCCCAAGCTAGAACCCCAGCTAGGCGTCTCGTAAAACATAGCCCACCCCTCGCACGGTCTGGATCAGACGCTTTTCATTTTCGCCGTCAATTTTTAGGCGCAGATAGCGAATATAGACTTCAATCACGTTGGATTCGCCCATGAAGTCATAGCCCCATACATTTTCTAAAATTTGCTCTCGGGTCAGGACTTCGCGGGGGTGCTCCATCAGGTACTTGAGGAGCTCAAATTCTTTCATAGTGAGTTCGACCAGTCGACCATTGCGATTGGCCTGGCGTTGGTTAAGATCTAGGGTGAGTTCGCCAAAGCGGAGCTGCTCGACACCGTGCTGATGGGGCTGTAAATAGGTGTTGACTAGTTTTAGAAACTCTTCGCTGCGGTAAGGCTTGAGGCAATAATCGTCGGCCCCGGATTCGAGACACGCGATGCGGTCGTCTAGGGAGTCACGGGCCATCAGTAGCAGCATGGGGGTGCGGTTGCCTTGCGATCGCAAATGCACACACATATCTAACCCCGACTCGCCTGCCAGCATACGGTCAATCACAATCAGGGCGGGCTGATTGTCCTGCGCCTGCTGAATCCCCGAAGCGATGTCTCCCGCCCACAGCGGTGCGTAGCCCGATGCCTTGAGATCGGTAGTGACATGGTCAGCTAAGTCTTCATTGGCCTCAACTAGCAAAACGCGAGGCATCGTTTCAGCTACAGGCAAACCCATGGGTTGAATTCCTTTATCAAATTCAGTTGCTTTCGATATTTACGCCCCATACTAGCGCTTCCCGGTCAAACTGCC
>JBCCRZ010000672.1:0-3648 GCA_039200855.1 Cyanobacteria bacterium P01_D01_bin.44
AACCGAACTAAACGCCAGGCCAGCCATTACTGAGCCGACAAAGGCAAACCCAAGGTATGCCAGAAAGACCGGACGCCGCGCCAGGGCAAACACCGCAATCATGGCGGGAATGCTGGTCGCCCCCCCAGCTAGCAGGAAAGCCATGCCTGCGCCAGGGTTCATCCCCTGCTGCAGCAAACCGCCAACTAAGGGCAGGGCCGCGTAGCCGTTGAGATAAGCCGGAATGCCGACCAGGGAAGCTCCGACAATAGAGCGCAGGTTATCTTGGCCCGAGATCGCACCAATCCAACCATCAGGGACATAGGCCAGCATCAGACTTTCCAGTACAAATGCCAGGGCCAACCATTTGCCAAGGAACCAGGCATTTTTGCGAGCCCCTTTCCAGAACTTTTGGCGACGCTCGGCATCTGACCAAAACCGCCAGGCAATCGCCTTGGGATTGCGGACCTTGCTGCCTGCACAGCCTCCATTGCCGGCCCCATCTTTGAGCGGATGGGCGAAGGTTTTGGCAGAAATGCCTGCATTCATAAGCAGCAGGGTGCCGAAGCCGCCCAGCAGGCCGATACCGACTGTGGCGAGGGTTTTTGCGATCGCAAACCGCACCCCTAGCGTCCCCACCGTCAGCACAAACATCGACGGATCCATCAGCGGTGACGACAGCCAAAAGGCCATCACCGCCGCCACCGGTACCCCCATCGACAGCAGCGCCGCAATCAGCGGAATCACGCCGCAGGAGCAAAAGGGCGAAAATGCACCGATCAGCGCCGCCACCGGGATCATCACCGTGAGCCGACCTTGAAAGGCCCTGGCAATAAGGTTGTCGGCTCCACTGGCTGAGGCATAGGCGGCAATGCCAATGGACAATAGTAAGAAAGGCGCGACGTGCCACAGACTCTCTAGGGTAAAACCGATGCTGGTACTTACCTGGGGCGGAACCAGCACGATCAAGGTTAAGAGGATGAGTGCGATCGCAAGTACCACACCATCCAATTGACGCAGGCTGCGATTAAATCGCGTGACAACATTTGCGGTCATGGTAGATAGTCCTTTTATATTTCGAAAAACATCAAAATAAACAACAAAAAAATCTTTAGTCACAGCAATCTGGTCGGGGGCTGTCCGTCATCTCTACAAAGTCCATGCCCTCGATATCTACAACTTGATTGCGAGTGCAGCATTCCTCAAACAAAAAATCGATCAGGTGCTTGAGCGCTTCTGAGCGAACGCTATACCAGATCCACTGGCGGTCTTTTTCGGCGGTGACAATGCCGACCTGGCGCAGCTTGTCGAGATGGTGCGACAGGGTCGGAGCGGCAACTCCCAGCTCTTTTTGAATCTCTCCAGCGGGTAACCCTTTGGGATAAGCCGACAGGAGGAGTCGCACAATTTTTAACCGCGAAGGTTGACCTAACGCAGCAAAGGCGGCAGCAATGTCATCAATAGACTGCTGAGAAGTCGCGTTTGTTTCCATATTTTGATAATCACCGAAATAGCTTAGCCTGTCAAGGTTATCTAAGGCGGTTCTAACCCTGAAGACGGTCTCAAGTTTGAATGTAGGTGAATCTCAGGATTGGAGTGTGACACTTTGCAATGCGGAATCTTGATTTAACACACTGAATCTCCATATCAAGCTCAAGCAGTATCCGAGTCGCTAACAGTGGCTAAAAATTGGCTAAAAAAAGGCCATGTTAAGAGCCGATTTTAATCCGATCACGGGTTCTTTTCGTACTTTTAACAGCAGTCTTGTTCCAGTCAACCGAGATTCGCTTTCAGCTGAGAGCCCTGATCAATGGGAGAACGATCCTATGGCAAATCCAGCTCATGTTGCCCTGATTGAGAAGGGTGTCGAATACTGGAATAATTGGCGAGAAGAGCATCCAACCTCGGCATTAGACCTGAGTGGGGCTAATCTCAGGCGGACTTATCTGTTTGAAGCCCGGTTAGACCATGTGAATCTAGCACAGGCTGATTTGTCTCAGTCGTGTCTAATCGGGACTCATCTGAAAAATGCCAATCTTCAGGGTGCTATACTCACCCAGGCTTACTTGAGTCACGCAAACTTAAGGGCTGCGGACCTAACCGATGCTCACTTACAAGGAGCCGATCTCAGTCAAACAGACCTGACCGAAGCGATGCTGGTTCGGGCCGATTTGACTGAGGCTAATTTTCAGACGGCGAAACTGACCGGTGCTTGCATCGAAGGGTGGCGCATCAGCCGAGGGACACGGTTTGATCAGGTTGGATGTCGATATCTTTATTTACACCCAGGTCACCAAGATCGTCGTCCAGCCGTCGGCAAGTTCAAATCAACCGAATTTATCAAGTTTCTCCAGATGGAGCTTGGGGCACAGGGGCACGATCCATCTTTGCTTCAGTCTGGAGCAAAAGGTAGCCCACCTTATCACGCAACGAAGCCCCAGCCAGCGCTGCAGTTGTCTTTTCCCTTAGTCGCCCAGGCGCTCTCTGACCAGGCTATTTCGGCAACGGCTGATCCGGCTCCCGCTGATCCGGCTCCCGCTGATCCGGCGTACAAGCGACAGCGCTACCTGCGCAGGAGCGGATGGGCAGCCCTGGTTTTGTTGGGTCTTTACTACACATTTCGAGTCACCCTGCCGCAGGTTCCTGATGTACAGGTTGCGGTTTCTGCTGACCAGGCATCTGCCCAAAACCAACGCCCAGACTTTGCGTTGACCCAGACCCTGGCCAAGCATTCGGCTCCGGTTTGGACGGTTGCCCTCAGTCCAGATGGTCGAGTGCTCGCCAGCGGCAGCTATGACCATACGATTCGGGTCTGGGATATTGAGCGTGATGAGGTGATTCGTGTGTTGTCAGGACACACAGATGTTGTGCGAGCCCTGGCCATCAGTCTCTCTGGCGAAATCTTAGTAAGTGGCAGTGGCGATAAAAGTTTAAAGGTCTGGAACCTGGGGACTGGGCAGTTGCTCCAAACCTTGGAGGGTCATACCGACTCAATCTGGTCAGTGGCCCTGAGTCAGGATGAGCAAACCTTAGTAAGTAGTGCCTATGACGGCAGCATTCATGTTTGGGATGTGCCGTCTGGTGAGCTTCGCTACCGGCTGTCAGGACATGCGGGGCCAGCCTGGACCGTGGCGATTAGTCCAGATGGGCAGCATATCGTCAGTGGTGGGGCCGACAGTGCCGTCAAGGTTTGGGATCTGGGCAATGGCGAGCAGCTGCGCACCTTGCAAGGACACACCGATGCGGTGCGGGCTATTGCCCTCCACCCCAATGGGGAACAGCTAGTCAGCGCCAGCTGGGACAATACACTAAAGGTGTGGGATTTGCTGACGGGGGAGCTCATTCAAACCCTTGAGGGGCATACCAGCCGAGTCGTCACGGTGGCGTTTGATGGAGAAACCATTTCCAGTGGCAGCATTGACAACACCATCAAACAATGGGACGCCCGCACGGGCGAACTTCGTCAAACGCTGAGCGATCATTCTGACTGGGTGCTGGCACTAGGGCTTGATGCCTCAGCTCAAAGGCTTGTGAGCGGCAGCAGAGATCAGACTATTAAGATTTGGCAAGCGGGCTCACATTCAGGTGGCTAAATTAGCGAAACAGCTGAGTTTCAAGGACTAATGCGCTGACGGGGTGTCGGTTTGAAATCGGGCATCCCGATTTTGG
>JBCCRZ010000673.1:0-3644 GCA_039200855.1 Cyanobacteria bacterium P01_D01_bin.44
AGCCAGTAAAAATCAAAGCAGTCGCCGCCCAGTTGTTGGGATGGCAAAAACTGGGCATCAATGTGAACCTTGCCTGACAGCGGTTTGGGCAATAAGGATGTAACATAGCTAGCGGCCTGGGCCAGTTCTGCCTCAAGGTGCTGTTGCTGAGTCTGTAGGGCCTCGGTCAACTGCCGTAGCGCCTGGGCCGACTGATAAATACGCAAGCCCGCCCGTACCCGTGCCAACAGTTCGTTGGGTTGAATTGGCTTACTTAAAAAGTCATCCGCCCCACTGTCTAGCCCTTCGATACGATCTTTAATGTCGGTGCGGGCCGTGAGCAAAATGAAAAAAATGTTGGCCAGATATCGATCGGCTTTAACCCGGTGACACACCTCCAGTCCACTCATTTGCGGCATCATCCAGTCGCAAATAATCAGGGCGGGGTTAAAATCTTGCGCAAGGGATAAGCCCGCCGCGCCGTCACTGGCGATGGCAACTTCGTATCCCTGTCGCTCCAGGCTCTGTTGCAAGATGAGTTGGTTGATCGCCTCATCTTCAATAATCAAAATTTTGTACATCAGCGTTCACTGGGCAGTTAACCCGAAGGACATGTAGATAAGCATTGGTCCCTATTAGGATGCCCGCCACAAAGACGAGATGCTGAAGAGTGACCGATTCTACAGACAGCGTTCAGACTGAGCCAACTATCGTCTTAAAAACTTGCCCTTGAGACGCTCAATTAACAAAGTCGCCTCGGGAATACGCAGCGCGATCGCAACCCCACCAAAAATGCCCACCCCCACTGCACCGGCCACACACAGGATCAGCAGATTTACAAAAAAGCCCTGGGTGCCCACCCATTGCTCTAACCCCAGTCGAGTCCCAAACGCTGCCGCCCCAGAGACCACACTGGCCAGGAATAGCAGACCCACGGGTCGCGCCCAGTCAAACCAGGGTAGCCCGTTGATTTTGCGATCGAGCAGCACTAGCATCGCCACCATCGAAATCACGTTCACCCCCACCGTCGCCAAGACCAGCCCCGGAGCCCCGAACAAATTGATCAAGATATAGTCCAGCAGGGCATTAAAGAAGATACTGACGATACTGATACGAAACGGGGTATCGCCATCCCCAAGCGCATAAAACACCCGTACCAACACATCCCGACCGAGATAGACAAACATGCCTACCCCGTAGGCAATCAGGACCGAGGTCACCATCGCCGAGGCAGCTTCATCAAAAGCGCCCCGCTCGTAAATCACCCGCACCATGGGCAGCGCCAGGGTCACAAACAAAGCGCTCAAGGGCAACATGGTCAGCGCCGTCAGCAACAGACTTTGTCGAATCCGCTGCTTGAGCTCGTCCCAGTGTATCGGGTCGGCCAACCGCGAAAAGATTGGCAAAAAGGGCACCAAAATCACATTTGAGATAATCCCCAGCGGGGTCTGCACCAGCAAGTTGGCATAGCCCAGGGCGGCCAGGGTGCCTGGAATAAAGGCCGCAAAAAACAGATCGGTATACACATTGATCTGCATCATCCCAGAAGAGAACGTAGCTGGCCCCAAGATCTTAATGACCTCCCTAACGCCCGGATCTTGAAAGTTGAAGCGCAGTCGAAACCGCCCTAAGCCCTCTTTGATCAGCGTCGGCACCTGGATCAACCATTGCAAAATCGCCCCAACCAGGGTGCCCACCGCCAAAACGATGCCCCCTAGCATGGCGTACTCAGGCGTGATCATCTCCTGCCCAACTGTAACCGCTAAGATACCTAACCCTGCCACCACCGAGACACTAGAGAACAGCGGACTAATCGACGGTAGCCAATACTGATCGGCGGCATTCAAAGCACCAAAGCCGATGCCGATCAGCCCAGCAAACAGCGCCATCGGGGCCATAATCCGCAGCTGCACGACCGCAATCGCCCGACTTTCTAACCCCAGGCTGGTTTCACTAAAGCCCCGACCCAACAGACCAATAATCGGATCCGCAAAGAGCACAATCAGCACAGTCAACACCAGTAGCCCCAGGCCGACCAGGGTAGTAATGGTCTCGACCAGAGGAGCAATCTCTTCTCTCCTACGCTTGGAGACTACGCTGACAATGGCACTATGAAATGGGCCGTTGATGCCGCCTAACAGCACCACCAAAAACCCCGGAATCACATAGGACAGCCCATAGGCATCGGCCACCGGCCCAATGGCAAAGGCCGCCGCCAGGGCCTGCTGGCGTACCAGACCAAAGAGTTTACTAATCAGGGTTGCGATCGCAACAATCCCAGCGATGCCAGCCAGCGAGCGTTTAGTCACAGTGAATCAGCCATAGGGGTCAAGACAATATCCCATCGTCAGGGCAGACCGACCATTCGTCAATTGTGATATCAGCCCGGCGACGCCGATTAAGATATTAGGTGGAGGGGGCAGGGCGAAGGGGAGAAGAGCGGCTAATCAAACCCAAGTACAAAACCATTCCCTTTAATATCCTGTAACCCCTAACCCTTTCGCCTTTCCCCCTTCGCCCACCACCCACTACCCACCACCTATGCCCTCCCCCTTTCCTGGCATGAATCCCTATCTGGAGCATCCAGAACGCTGGTCAACGGTACACAATCGGCTGATTGTAGCGCTGGCCGATTTTTTGACACCCCAGCTATTACCCAAGTACCAGGTGGATATCGAAAAGCGCGTTTACGAAATCATCGAGGCCAATTCGCTGCTGGTGGGGTTGCCCGACGTTACTGTGCAAAGTGCCCGTGACGCTCGGACTGACACTACCGTAGCCACCTCCCCCCAAGTGTCTCAGCCCATTCAAGTCCAAATCCCCGTCGCCCAAGAAATTCGAGAAGCCTATTTAGAAGTCAAAGATACGGCGACACAAATCGTGGTGACGGCCATTGAGATTTTATCCCCCACCAATAAGCAAGGTGAGGGCTTACAGAAATATTTGCAGAAACGCCAGCAGGTACTCTCAAGTCAAACTCACCTGATAGAAATTGATTTATTGCGGGGCGGTAAACCTTTGCCATTGGTAGGTGAACCCTTGATCAGTGACTATCGCATTCTAGTCAGCCGTGCTAAGCAACGCCCCAGGGCTGATCTGTATGTCTTTAATCTGACCGATCCGATTCCAGCCTTTGTCCTGCCTTTGAGGGAAGGTGACTCAGAACCGCAGGTGCCATTGCAGGATTTAATTGAAGGCGTCTATGATCGCGCTGGATATGACTATTTCATTGACTATAAAATCGATCCGATCCCAGCATTATCAGGGTTCGAGCAGACTTGGTTAGAGCAGCTTCTTAAAGATAAGAATTTACGCTAAGGGATTGGCACGGGTCTAAACGCGATCTCATTAATATCCCGAAACCCACCCCGCTCTGTGGGTACCCCTCCGAGGGAGGGGAGGGCTTAAGCAGTCTGGTCAGACAGCTTGCCCTGGGCTAGCCAGTTCGTCAGACCGCCAGGAGCCATCACCCGACTCAAAAACGTGCGTAAGGGGTCGCCTTCAAGCACTTCTTGCTCTAGTAGATACTGGGCCATTTCTTCGAGCAGATCGCGATTTTCCTTGAGAATAGTTAGTGCGATCGCATGGGCCCCATCCACAATTGTTTGCACCGCCTGGTCGATCACCGCTGACACCTCCGGGCTAATCGGTCGGCGGGCGTTTTG
>JBCCRZ010000674.1:0-3641 GCA_039200855.1 Cyanobacteria bacterium P01_D01_bin.44
AAAATACATCGCCGCCTGCCCCGCCGAGTTTGCCCCGCCGATCACATACACATCTTCATCCTGGCAGGCCGCTGCCTCGGTTTGGGCCGCACCGTAATACACCCCAGCCCCCGTAAACTGCTCAACCCCCGGCACCGTCAACCTGCGCCAGGCAACGCCCATCGCCAGGATCAGCGCATGACAGCTAATCTCACTGCCGTCTGAGAGCGTGAGAATGCGATAATTATCTTCCAAACGAATCGCGGTGGCCTCCTGCGGGGTCAAGATCTCGACCCCAAAGCGCTTGGCCTGGGTAACCGCACGACGGGCCAGGTCGCTGCCGCTGAGCCCCACCGGAAAGCCCAGATAGTTCTCAATGCGGGAGCTGGTGCCCGCTTGCCCGCCGGGGGCCTCGCGCTCGATCATCACCGTGCGCAACCCTTCTGACGCGCCATACACCGCCGCAGCCAGCCCTGCTGGCCCGCCCCCCACAATCACCAGATCATAAAAAGGATTGGTGGCCTCGGTTTGCATGCCCACGTGCTGGGCCAGTTCTGCTGGGCTGGGCTTGACGAGTTTGTCACCGCTGGGCAACAACACCAGGGGCAAACAGGGGTTTTCCTTCTCCCCTGAATAAGTAACTAGCTGCTGGGCCTCAGCATTATTCTCAATGTCAAGCCAGCGATAGGGCACCTGATTGCGAGCCAAAAAATCCCGCAGGTCGTGGGAGCTAGGAGACCAGCGATCGCTAATCACCTTGACCCCTTGAAACTCAGGTTTAAAGGTCGCCTGCCAGTCGTGAATCAAATCGTCCAGCACCGGATAAAGCTTTTCCTCCGGGGGATCCCAGGGTTTGAGCAGGTAGTAATCGAGCTGGGCGGTATTAATCGCGTCGATAGCTGCATTTGTGTCGGCATAGGCAGTCAGCAGTGCTCGCTTGGCACTGGGGAATACCTCCGTTGCGTGGCTTAAAAACTCCACACCATTCATCTCGGGCATGCGCTGATCGGCCAAAAACAGGGCAACGGTATCCCCGCGCACTTTGAGCTGTTGCGCCGTCTCCAGAGCCGTTGCCCCGGAGTTAGCTCGGACAATGCGAAAGCGATCGCCATACTGCTTGCGCAGATCTCGGGCAATCGCCTGAAGCACGGCTGGGTCGTCATCAATGGTCAGAATGGCGGGCTTATCCATCGGGGGCTCTCTATCAACAGAGAAATGATAACAATCTTTTTCGGTTTTAATTTCCCTCAGGTCTCAGCCGCTGCTTTTGAACCACCCAGAGGGTATCTAAATCCTTGAGATAGAAAAGCCCAAAGCAGGCGGCCAGCATGGGCCAGGCGGCAAAAAATAGTAGGTTTACGTTCTCGTAGGGGGCGAAATACTGCCTAAAGGCAGAAAAGGTTGAGATCGAATGGAAAAACAGCACAGCTGCATAGGTAAATCGTTTTTGGACACCCAACACAAAGCCAATGATAATCACCAGCTGGATCGCACCGATCCCATAGACAACGGGGTGGCTCAGACCACTAATGAAGTAGAAATTTGAGTACACAGCTACCGTGTGGTCAGGCTGTACAAACTTGTCTAGCGTCCACATCAGCATCACCAGGAAGACACTCAGACGCAGTAAAAGCAACACCAGCGGGATGCGATGCTCAGCAGATCTGATCATGGTTTTCTCCGTAAACTAGAAATCGAAATACATTCCTCCAGGAATACCTAACGACGCTGAGAAGACGCTGAGAAGCTGCGAAAAACGGCCAAACCTCATCATAGACAGTGCTAGCTTTTGCTGTCTTGTCGCTTCTTGCTGCGTTTTTTGCCAAAATATTGACCAATCAGTCTAAGTTATGTTAGATTCATATCGTCGTTAAATACCTAGCAAGTTTTCATGACTCGCGGCCCCGCCAAGCAATTTGATACCGAAGTTGCCTTGACCAAGGCGATGGAAGTGTTTTGGGCCCGTGGCTACGAAGCCGCCAGCCTGTCTGAGTTGCTCAAAACCATGGGGATTGGCAAAAAAAGCCTGTATGACACCTTTGGCAATAAGCGATCGCTTTTTCTCAAATCGTTAGAGCACTATGCTCAAACTACGATACGAGAGATGCGCGATCGCATCTCCACCGACGGATCTCCTGAGGGTTCTCCGTTAGAAAACCTGAAGCAGCTGTTTTTGGAATGGCAAGAGACCCATAGTCAGCCGCGCAGCTGTGGCTGCATGTTTGGCACCAATATTGCCGATTTCAACACAGATGATGCAGAGATTGCCAAAGTCATGCGGGGCTATTTGCGGCAGATGGAAGATGTCTTTTACACGGCGCTGACCCGCGCCCAAAAAGCCGGAGAGCTGAGCCCTGCTATCAGCCCGCGAGATCAGGCTCGGCGGTTGCTTTGCACCGCCCAAGGGCTGGCCTTGATAGGCCGCGTGATGGAAGATGACACCACATTGGCAGGGGCCGTCCAGGCTGAATTTTCCCTGCTGGAGGGCAGCTAATTTTTTTTGCCCAAACCTAGACCGATCGTTCAATGTTTTCTTGATTTACTTATCCAATAGGAGTTATGACCATGGCACGTCTACAAGATAAAACCGCTGTCATCACGGGTGGCACCACCGGTATCGGGTTTGAGTCAGCCAAATTGTTTATCGCAGAAGGCGCTCGAGTCATTATCACAGGCCGCAACCAGGCGCGTCTCGATGAAGCGGTTGAGGCGCTGGGGGCCGATGCGATCGCAGTTAAAGCTGATGTCCAATCCCTGGCTGAGATAGACCACTTAGCCGCTAGCGTTCAGGAAACGTTTGGGCAGTTTGATATTTTGTTTGCCAATGCGGGCGTGGCGAAGCGAGCCGCGTTTCGAGACGTCACCGAAACGCAATTTGATAATGAGGTCGCCATTAATCTCAAAGGTGTCTTCTTTACTGTGCAAAAGCTAGAGCCGCTGATGAAGGACGGTAGCAGTGTGGTCTTAAACACCACTACCCTGGCCCAGACAGCCTTAGCTGGCGAATCCATTTACTCTGCCTCAAAAGCAGCGGTGCGATCGCTAGCCCGTTCCCTCAGTCTGGAACTACTCGACCGTCAAATCCGGGTTAACGCCATTGCCCCAGGAGCTATTGAAACCCCGATCTGGTCAAAAATGGAGCTGCCGCCAGAAATCGCCGAAAGTGTCCTAAAACGTGCACCGATTGGCCGGTTTGGCAAACCCGAAGAAATCGCCAAAGCGGTGTTGTTCCTGGCCAGTGATGATTCATCCTACATGCTGGGCGAGGAAATGCTGGTCGATGGAGGCTGGGCCACACTTTAGCCCCCTTATCTCGTTACTGTTCGACTGAGCTCACGCCGAAGCCCACTACCCATTACCGTTCGACTGAGCTCACGCCGAAGCCCACTACCCATTACCCACTACCCACTACCTATTGAAGACACGTATCATGACGAGTACTCGAAAAACAGAAATCGGTCTAGCAACCATTCGCATCACCACAGCAGCTTTCTTTTTAGTCTGGTCAATTGAGAAAATTGTTGCCCCTGAGCTTGCTCAAAAAGTCTTTGCTCGCTTCTACGCATCGAATATATCCACGGGCTTTTCAATCACTATCGGGATTCTTCAAACGGCAATTGTGCTGTTGTTCTTAGCCGGTCTCTTTAAGCTGTGGACCTACG
>JBCCRZ010000675.1:0-3638 GCA_039200855.1 Cyanobacteria bacterium P01_D01_bin.44
AAGGCGCTCTTATTCGCAGTTAATCTGAGTTCAAAATCGTCTTGTTTGCGAGCCGCTGCTACGAACCATGAACTGATTTCTGTAGGGACCAATGACTTCATCCTTTGCCCCTAGTACACCGCTAAGGAGCATCCATACTCAAAGCTTCAATGCGGTGCTCTCTCAAATGAAGTTGTCACTGGTGGTCTCTACCTATCAAGCCGGAAAACTCATTGTTATGCGGGCGGATGGTCAGGCGGTGAATACGCACTTTCGAGTATTTGACAAGCCTATGGGGGTGGCTGCCGATCGCGAAAAGATCGCCGTGGGCACCACCTATGCCATCGAAGAATTGCACAATGTGCCTGCCGTGGCTGAAAAAATCCCGCCGCTAGGTCGTCATGATGCTTGCTATCTGCCTCGTCGTCAAACGATTACGGGGGATATTGATATTCATGAAATGGCCTGGGTTGACGAGGAGCTATGGTTTATCAATACTCGGTTCTCCTGCCTGTGTACCCTGGATGCTCGCTATAGCTTTGTGCCCCGCTGGCGGCCGCCGTTTATTACCGGCTATGACCTGACGGATCGATGCCATCTCAATGGCCTGGGAATCCGTGATCATCAGCCCTACTATGTGACGGCTCTAGGCGAGACCGATCGCCCCAATGGTTGGCGAGCCAATAAGGCTAACGGTGGCGTTCTGATGGATATCACGACCAATGAGGTTATTGTGCGAGGGTTGTCGATGCCTCACTCGCCCCGCTGGTATCGAGATCGCCTTTGGGTCTTAGAATCGGGGCGCGGTACGCTAGCGCAGGTCGATCTGGCTACAGGCACATTGACCACAGTCGCCGAACTTCCGGGCTTTACGAGGGGCATCGACTTTTGGGGTGACTTAGCTTTTATTGGCCTTTCTCAAATTCGAGAGACCGCCGTTTTTAGCGGGATTCCCCTGACTCAAACCCTGACGGAGCGGGTATGCGGCGTGTGGGTGGTCAATATTGTTAGTGGTGAGGTTGTGGCATTTCTCAAGTTTGAAGAGGCGGTGCAGGAAATTTTTGCGGTGGCGATATTGCCAGGGCTCCGTTTTCCCGAATTAGTTGAGCATGACAACGATGTGTTGCTCAGTAGCTCCTATGTTTTGCCGAATGCGGCATTGGCTGAGGTGGTGCCCTCAGCGCCGGATCAGCCCTCTGCCGATAGCCATTTTGAGCAGGGTTGTGCCGACTACGACGCTGGGGAGCGGGAAGCGGCTGTAGCCGCTTTTCAGCAGTGTTTAGCGTTACAGCCAGATTATCTGCCTGCTCGCTATAACCTGGGGGTCGTTTTGGGAGAGCTGGGACGCCACAAGACCGCGATCGCTTACTTGCATCAGGTGATTGCCGCAGAGGCAAGTCATGCTGATGCCCACAAAAGCCTGGGCCATTTATATAGTCAACAAAACCAGGTGAAACAGGCCCGCTGGCACTATGAACAAGCGGTTCGCATCCGCCCTCAAGATGCCCAAGCCCATTACAACTTAGGGATGACGTGCCTAACCGCAGGAGACTTTGAGACCGGCTGGGCCGAATGTGAATGGCGGTGGCAAACCGCTGAGTTTACGCCCTTCAACTGCCCTCACCCCCGCTGGCAGGGGCAACCACTACCGCAGCACACGTTGCTTATCCATACCGAGCAGGGAGCGGGAGACGCGATTCAATTTGTTCGCTATGTGTCTTGGGCCGCAGCGCGCTGTCAGCGGGTGCTACTGGTTTGTCCCGCTCCTCTCTTGCCCTTGCTGGAAAAGCTGCCGGGGGTTGATCAGTGTCAAACGCCTGGTGAGATCGCTCTGAACGCCTTTGATGTCTATGTGCCACTGATGAGTTTGCCTTATCTAGCCCACACAACGGTGGAGACGATTCCTACCACAGTGCCCTACCTGCAGGCGGATACCAGCCGTTGTCCCTTGCCGAGTCATAACCAGACTCGCCGAGTCGGTATTGTTTGGGCGGGGAGCCCGACCCATGGGAATGATCGACAGCGATCGACCCAACTCGCCGACTGGCTGCCCGTTCTGCGCGTTCCTGAAGTTGAGTTTTTCAGTTTGCAAAAAGGGCCGCAAGTACAAGCTTTGGCTGACTTACCCCAAGATATCAATGTCCAAAACTTAGATGCGGTCATTCATGATTACGCTGATACGGCGTCAGTCGTGGCTCAGCTTGATCTGGTCATCGGTGTTGATACCTCAGTCATCCATTTGGCGGGGGCTTTGGGGCGTCCCTGCTGGACTTTGCTGTGCTATTCACCCGACTGGCGCTGGTTCACCCCCCGAACCGATTCTCCCTGGTATCCAACCATGCGGCTGTTTTGGCAAACTCAGCCAGGGGATTGGACAGGGGTTTTTGAACAAGTCGCGATCGCCCTTGGGCACACTTCCTGAGGTGCTTTTACAGAGTCTTCTTGCCCTCAACCGTCACATCTATGCAACTATTTGCCAACCAACCTCTGGGGTCACGGCCACACATTGCGGTGTTGGGCTCCCACAAGCTTGGCAACTTCGTGGTGACGACACCCTTGCTGCGAGGGCTGAAGGAAAAATATCCCCGTTGCACGCTCGATTTCTTTGGCAGCGATCGCACCGCCGAGTTTGAGCGCCAGCTCACCACCATCAACTGGCGCGTGACTTTGCATACCGACACTCCAGAACTGGACCTAACCCTGATGGCGGCAATCGAGGAACGACGGCAGCAGATTGGCTCCTACGACTTGGTGATCAACTGCGATGGTTACAGCGATCGCACCCAGGCCATCATTCCCTGCCTACAGCCCACTTACTTGATCGGTCGGCCCGCTCCATCAGCTCCTGACTCCAGACAGAACGATACCCAGCAGGTGGTTCAGGCCATCTTGCAAGACCCTGACTGGAACAGTGCCACCTTTGTACAAACCTATGGGCCGCTCGTGCAGAGCAACTACATCGCGGAAATCCTCTGTCGGTTAGCCTCTGTAGAGACGAACTTCACGCAGCTGGATTTACCCACCCAGATTCCCCCATTTTCAGTACCCGATGTCCTCATCCATGTGACGGCTAGCCGTGCGGCCAAGCTGTGGCGACCTGAGTACTGGCAGCAGACGGTTTACTGGTGTCAGCGACAGGGGCTGTCGGTGGGGCTGGTCGGCAGTGCTCCAGACCTGCAAAAGCAGCACTATCACGCCAGTGACACGGAAGACTGGTTGTTGGCGACCACCGCGCTGATTGACCTGCGGGGCCAAGCGACGCTCCCGGAGCTGGCCGGCGCACTTGCCCGAACAAGGACTTTTGTGACCGTGGATACTGGGCCATTACATGTGGCGGCAGCGGTTGAATGTCCGACGGTGGCTATCTTTGGCAATGATCGTGAGGGGGATGGGGCCAGCCCCCTGCGGTTGTGGGCACCCCGGCAGCACCATGTGACTCTGGCGCTCTCCCAAGTGAAATGTACTCACTGCCAAGCGCAGCAGTTCCAAAATGTCGACTGTTTACTGAGTGAGCACCGGTGCATGATCGCAATATCCCCAGAGAAGGTAATCAAGAGTCTGCGAGCTTGCCTGCAAATCAGCGTAAGGGCTTAACTACCCGCCACTGCATCGAGACTTCTTCGATCAGGTTGTTGTAGAGCGCGCTTTCGCGCAGCAGC
>JBCCRZ010000676.1:0-3618 GCA_039200855.1 Cyanobacteria bacterium P01_D01_bin.44
AGCTCTGAATAGACTTGTTCGTAAATCCGTTATTTCTTGATCCGAAATAAGTTAACTCAGCCGTGTAGTCACCTTTTAATTTGGCACACTAGGTCTGGGTTTCATGAAACATTTCGCGGTTTTGATTCGGTTACTACGCGATCGCAAAGATTTTTTAGAGGATATTCGCAAAGACGTTAAGTTAGAGAGCAAAGTGCTGTCTCTGCTGGTGTCGAGCTGCCTCTTTTTTGCTGTCTATGGGGCCATTATTGGGTCATCTCGAAGCTGGCTACAGATGATTTCGTCCGCGATCAAGCTACCGGCGCTGTACCTGGTGACCTTGATGATCTGTCTGCCCACGCTGTATTTCTTCGATATCTTGTTTGGCTCAAAGCTAAACTTTCGCCAATACAGCGCCATGCTAATGACGGCGGTTTCTGTGATTAGCGTGCTGATGTTTAGCTTTGCCCCAGTTGTTTTATTCTTCTTAATTTCGGTTCAAGATTACAACTTCTTCTTATTGCTGAATGTCATGGTCATGGCCCTAACCGGCGTCGTGGGCATCAAACTGTTTTATCGCGGCATGCGAATCATCGCTGGTGATGAAGCTGCTAAAGACAAAATGAGAAATCGGCTGCTCAAGGGCTGGCTGCTACTCTACGGGCTAGTGGGCTGTCAGCTCGGTTGGACGCTACGACCTTTCTTTGGCACCCCAGGAGAGCCCTTTCAAATCTTTCGCCCGGAGATTGACGGCAACTTTTACGCCCAAGTCTTTCGGTCAATTCGGACGCTGATGGGGTTTTAGAGGTAGAGGGTGGTGGGCTTCGACGTGAGCGCTCAGCCGAACGTTAGTGAGTAATGGGTAGAGAAAAGATAGGGGAGGTGGGGAAGATTGCGAAGAAAGTTCTCCTGCCCCCTGACCCCTGACTCCTGACTCCTGGCTCCTGACTTCTATCCCCTTACCAACCTTCTTAGTTGAGAATGATTAATTTAGATAATCTCCGAATTACCCAGCGGGAGCTAGACGACCTGACCGGGCTCGACATCAGCGAGATTTCAATGGGGTGGGCCTATCGGATGTCGTTGTTTCAATCGACAAAGCAGATTTGGTCGTGGTTAAGTACCCAGCTGCTGACCTTTGGGGTGGCGATGATTTTGTGTGTGCCAGTGACGCTGCTGTTGGGGCGTAGTCTCAGGGGCAGCGCTCAAAATGCTAGCGTGATTGTGTTTCTGCCAGTGGGTGTGGGGGTTGCGATCGCGCTCACCCTTGCCTGGGTCGGCTATCTGTTTTATCGCGGCAAACAACTCACCACGCTAAATCACCTGCTCGATGAGATCGATCGCTATAACGAAATCTTAAAAGCCGTCGAGATTTTAGACGAGTTGCAGACAGTTAACCCTAAGAGCCTTAACCTGGATAATCGAGAAACCGTATTAGAAGCCCTGCACCTGACCCGCGAAAACTTAATCGGTGGGCTGATGACAGAGCGCGTCATGCGCAAGCATCAGCGATTTATCGCCCGTCGATACGACCTATTTGCCAATATTGAGAACAACTTGGCAACCCTACAAGCCTTCCAGATTGATGCCGAGGCGGGCGAATACGGTCGCTTGCTTAACGAAGCCCTCCAAATTGGCACCAGCGTCCATGAAGAGTTGAGATTGTTAAATCAGGAGAAAGGTGATGGGTAGTGGTTAACGGAGTCAAATTCCTTAATAACTCTCCGTTAATCAGGACATTTTGATACAAATATTTACAAAGCATCCCAATCACCTAGATAAATCGGAGAGGTTTGCTAGATTGAAGAATAAACCTTGGCCACGTCTAGACCTATAGTTTGCCCTTTGGGACAAACTCAAGTTTTCAAACTAGATGGGGTGTACACCTGTTTTGTAAACCTTACTGGAGTGCCTGTCTAAAGGGCTCCCTAGCACTTTCCTTATGAAGAAAACCTTTGTCCTCGATACCAACGTTCTGCTGCACGACCCATCTGCAATCAAACGGTTTGAGGATAACGAGGTAGTCTTACCGATCACCATCATTGAAGAACTTGATCGCTTCAAAAAGCGCCCAGATGAAACCGGCAGCAACGCCCGGCAGGTATCCCGACTCTTAGATAAGCTCCGGCAGCAGGGCAATCTGATTGACGGGATAGCCCTTGAACGTGAGGGCATTTTGAGGGTGGCCCTGTGCCATCGAGAAACCCTCAAAGAATTGCCTTTGGAGCTAGAGGGCGATAAGGCCGACAACGAAATTCTAGCTGTGGCCCTGGAGCAAAAAAGCCGCTGTAATTGCCCGGTGGTGATGGTGAGTAAAGATACAAATCTGAGGATCAAAGCCGATACCCTGGGCCTCGCCGCTGAAGATTATGAAACCGACAAAATCGACATTGAAGGGCTTTATTCCGGCATGGCTGAGGTCCTGGTTGAAGCCGAGATGTTTACCCAACTATTTCAATCCGGCTCGATTACCTTAGAGGGCAAGTTTTACCCCAACCAGGCCCTTACCCTGGTAGATGTCACCAACCCGTCCCATACGGCCCTGGCGATGGTGAGTGGGGATTCTAATCGGGTCATTCCGCTACCCAAGCTGCCCTACCACGGCATTTCCCAAATCCATGCCCGTAATCGAGAACAGCAATTTGCCTTTAACCTGCTGCTCAACGACGATATCTCTCTGGTCACGCTGGTGGGTAAGGCTGGGACGGGTAAAACCTTGTTGGCCGCTGCCGCAGGTGTCCATAAAGTAGCCGACGAACACCAATACAGCCGATTGCTAATAGCGCGACCGATTGTTCCCATGGGGCGCGACCTGGGCTATCTGCCCGGCGACATAGGCGAAAAGATGAACCCCTGGATGCAGCCATTATTCGACAACTTTGATCTGATCTTTGGCACCCAGGACACCACCGACAAACCCAGCCACTGGCGACGCGGCCACGAGGAGCTGATCGAGCGGGGCCTGCTTGAGATTGAACCCCTCACCTACATCCGAGGGCGCACTCTGCCTAAGCAGTACTTGATCGTAGACGAGGCTCAAAACCTTACCCCCCACGAGGTCAAAACCATTCTCACTCGCGCCGGCGAAGACACTAAGGTGATCCTCACCGGGGACGTCGCCCAGATCGACAACCCCTACGTCGATGCTGCCAGTAACGGCCTGGCCTACGTTGTCGAGCGGTTTAAGAAAGAACCCATCGCTGGTCACATTATTTTGCATCGGGGCGAACGTTCCAATCTGGCTGCTCGGGCATCGGAGCTGCTTTAGTCAGGCGATTCCACATGGCTAGTGGTTTGTCAAAGCTAATTTTTCGGGTCAGCCCGACGCAGGGACGCGGGGATGGGGAGCCACTTCAAAATGCGTTGCAGGGCTTTCTTAAGATAAATTTCTCCCATCAGTAAATCTGGCGATCTCAGTACACCTGAACTATAATTTGCATGTCGAGCAGCCCTATCAATTTTATGGGGCGGTCTAATACTGGCTGAAGACTATTTCATTTATCAAACTTCTAAGTACTTCAAGGAGAGCCCAATGCAGCTGAATCCTTATCTCTCTTTCAACGGTCAATGTGAGGCCGCGTTCAAGTTTTATGAGCAATGTTTGGGGGGCAAAATCGAAGCCATGATGCCCTATGCGGG
>JBCCRZ010000677.1:0-3618 GCA_039200855.1 Cyanobacteria bacterium P01_D01_bin.44
TCTAGAAACCCTCGAAAATAGCGCGGTCCGTTGAGATATTCACCGTCAATTGGGTTGGCGTTATCCAGGGTGTTGTTGGGCTCTATCTCAAAGTCTCGCACCCCATCTCTAAAGGCCAGATCCAAACGATAGGGCAGTGTCGCAAAAGGTTCATTCTCTGAGGCAGTTTGAATCACTTGTAAAAAATAGGTGCCCGCCCCGAGGCCTTCTATCGCAGCCACCTGAGCCTCTGCATTGTCTTCTTCATAGGAGGCATGTGGATGAGATGTGGTGACGATTTCGCCAGTTTCTACCCGATGGTTTTGATTAACGTCTCGAATCAGTTTAAGCGTTGCCTGATCACCCACATTTGGCAGAGTGATAATTAGACTACCAAAGGTGCTGAGACTAAAACGATAGACATCAATGGCATTAGTACGATTATTCAGAAAGCCCTGTGTCGTCAAGTTATTTGGCAGCGTACCCAAATTGATATATGACTGGAGGTCAGTCCGGTTGGGGCAATCGATGGGTTGGCGTTGAGTGCTAATCCGGCTCATGAAAAACCTGTCTTTCGGTGGATATTCAAACGACTACTTACCCTAAGGAAAGACCGAGAATAAGTCGGGAGGGTAGTGGATGGTGGGTCGTGTTCATCCACCACTCTCCGGAATCTCCCCTCACCTTTCTGTAGTTCCATAAATCTATGGCTTGTCTTTGGGCAAGGGAACGCTATGAATCATCGTTTTTTGTTACGGCTTGTTACTAGTTTTGCAGTGTGTTTGCTGAGTTCGTCTTGTTTTGGCATCGTGCTGTGGGTCACCGACGAGATTTTGGGTTGGGATATTTTGCCTGATGCCTGGAGTCTGTTGGTGCGAGCGTTGCTGGTGGCAGGGGGCATTATCACCTTTGTGATGGTGGTGATGAATTTGATGCTCAGTTTGGCGCTTCTGGCAGAGGCCAATGCCAGACGGGCACAGCTGCCAGATTATAAAATTTCGCGGCGGCTTAAGCGACGAGTGCTCAGGGGGCTGATGGCTGGGATGGTTGCGATCGCACTCCTGCTCGGTGGACTACAGGTGATCAATCAGGTCCGGGCTCAGGCGGCTACCCAGGCGGCAGAAACCGAGTTTAATCAATTTCAGATCGAAATGGATCAATCCGTTGATCAGGTTTTAGACTTATTTACCTCGCCTTTGCTAGAGGCCATTGACACCCACACGCTGGCCGAGAAAGGGCAGCTCGGTAATCTACGCAAGCTGCTAATGTCTATCCCATCTTCTTTTCCTCAGCAACCGTCAATGGTGATGCTGGTGCCAGCGACCCAGGCCCCTTACAAATATGCACGCATCGATACAAACACGATCAATGCCAATCAGCAAGGGCAGCTTTATTTATCGCCTGAGCTTTATGCAAGTTTCCCCAGCAAGCAAGAGACCCAGGTGATTGAGCAGCTTTTTTTAGGCGAGTTACCCACGTTAACAGAACCGTTAGCCGGTCAGGTGATTAACAACACCGTTCCCAGTTCCTGGGGCGTCCTCAAACGAGACGGTCAAGTGGCTGCGGTGGTTTATCTACAAGCGGGGCCTGTCGATAGTTTTGGTCAACCTTTCCCAAATCAAAATCCGTACCGAGGTAAAAATCGCAACTTTCACCATGATGGGCCTGATAGCTTGATCAGCAACTAATTTATTGATGAACGAATTTCAATAGCTATTGTGTAGAGGAAAATAACAACTTGACATCCCTGAAAAAATTGATTAAACAGAGATATATCCTTTAAAGACTTTTGCAGTGATGTCAGCGGCTATTAGCTTTAACACAATAACCCCAACGACTGCCTGGACTACCAGCCGGGGAGGGTTGTAAGGCGCTGCTTTGAATCGTATTCAGTAACCGACACACCCTCCAGCGACCGCCTGGGGGGTGTTGTTTTTTAATGGCCCCTCCAGACCTGGAGGGGCTTTTTTTATTAACTGACTGATCAGGAGAAAGAAAATGGCCGATCACCGTGATCTTGCTAAAGTGATGGACCTGTTCCACTTTGAGGAACACAGTCCTGGCATGATATTCTGGCATCCCCAGGGATGGCAGCTGTTTCGCCGCATTGAGGACTACATGCGGCAGATTTATCAGGCGGATGGATTTGAAGAGGTGCGATCGCCCGTCGCCCTGAGTCGATCGCTGTGGGAGCGCTCAAAACATTGGGAAAAATTTCGGGATGGGATGTTTGTTGTGGGTGGTGTAGATCCAAAGGATGACCATGCCTTCAGCGGCCCTGACTATGCATTGAAACCCATGTCGTGCCCGGCTCACCTGGCAATTTTTCAATCGCGCAAGCGCAGCTATCGAGAAATGCCCATGCGGTTGATGGAGTTTGGTATTTGTCACCGTAATGAGCTCTCGGGCACGCTGTCGGGCTGTATGCGGCTGAGGCAGTTTGTGCAGGATGATGCCCATATTTTTTGTCGAGAGGTGGATATCTTGCCGGAAATTAGTCAATTTCTGAAGCGGGTGCAGCGGGTATATACGGCCTTTGGCTATGATCAGTTCTCGCTCCAGATCTCTCTGAGACCCCAGCGTCGATTAGGTTCTGATGATATCTGGGATCGGGCCGAAAAGTTATTGATTGAGGCGGTTCAAGCTCTGGGGCATTCTTATAAACTCGCTCCAAACGAAGGGGCTTTCTATGGCCCTAAGCTGGAAATTAGTTTGCAAGACCAGTTGGGGCGCTCGTGGCAGTGTGGCACATTCCAGGTGGATTTTAATCTACCTCAGCTGTTTGAGCCCCTTTTTGTGAACCCAGCAGGAGAACTGGAGCGCCCCGTGATGCTTCATCAGGCGGTGTTGGGGTCGCTCGAACGGTGGATTGGCATTTTGTTAGAACATCATAGGGGTAACTTGCCGGTCTGGCTAGCTCCCACGCAGGTGGCGGTGGCGTCGATTTCAGATAAGTCGGCGAATTGGGCGAATGTGATTTTTCAGCGGATTCAGCAGCAGGGAATGAGGGTGGAGTTGTGTCGTCGCGATCGCACGATCAGCAAAAAAATTCGCGAACTCTCTCAGCGAAGAATTCCCCTGATTGCCATTGTGGGTGAGCAAGAAGCTATGAATCAAACGGTGAATTTGCGGTGCCTGGGTGAAGCAGACCCGCAAGCGATGACGCTGATTCAGTTGGAGGACACGCTGGCTTCTCTCTCCACGGTCAACCCAATCTCTTGACCGTAGGAAAGCTCTAATGTGTGACCGTCTGGATCGCGTAGAAACGCCCAATAGCCAACGGGATAGCCCGAATCTGTTGGCCCGTCAATCAGAATATCTGACTGGCGGGCTCGGTCACATAAAATATCCATCGCTTCTCGACTTTCACAGCCGATGCCAAGGTGGGCAAATGGTGTAAGTACGGGCGTCACGTCGGCTTGCTGGATCAAGACAATCACGAAAGGTCGGGTACCATCGGATAACCAGACGACTGGGATGCCAGTGTCCGCATCGATGCGGCGATGGACCACCTGCATATTGGCATAGGTGGCGTAGAACTGAATGCTTTGCTCAATGTCTGAGACGGGCAGAGCAATATGAGAAAGTCCGATGTCAATCATTTTTACAACCATAAAACTACCTGGTGATTATTTGTCA
>JBCCRZ010000678.1:0-3609 GCA_039200855.1 Cyanobacteria bacterium P01_D01_bin.44
GCAAACACCCCCTCTTGGGCCGCCAACTCGTCAAAATTGCCCTGCTGCACAACACGTCCGGCCTTGATCACATAGATGCGATCCGCATTGCGAATGGTGCTGAGCCGATGGGCGACCACAATGCGAGTCACATTCAGCTGGTCTAAACTCTCACTGACGATGGCCTGGGTGCGATTATCCAGGGCGCTGGTGGCCTCATCGAGTAAGAGAATTTTAGGATTCAATGCCAGGGCGCGAGCAATCACCAGCCGCTGGCGCTGCCCGCCGGAGAGATTGCCGCCCCCTTCGCTAATCACTGTGTGCATCTGCATCGGGAAGCTGCGCACATCGTCGGCAAAACCTGCCATCTCAGCCGCCCGCCAGGCGTCCTCCAGGGTAATCAGGGCACCGCCGGAGATATTCTCAAAGATCGAGCCAGCATTGATGCGCCCGTTTTGCAGCACCACTCCGAGCTGGCGGCGCACCGCTGAGATATCCAAACCCGCCACATCCTGACTGTCGTAGTAGACCGTACCTGACTGGGGCGTCTCGAATCCCAGCAGCAGCCGCAGCACCGTGGACTTGCCTGACCCAGAGGGGCCGACCAGGGCGATAAATTCACCGGGGTTCGCCTCGACGGTAACATCATTCAAAATCAGCGGGCCGTCTTCGCGATAGCGGAAGGTGACATGATCCAGGCAGATGCGCCCGGTCAGGCGACCAGGGTCGGCCTTTTCGGTATCCACTTCGGGTTCGGCGTTGAGGATGGGTTGCGATCTCATCCACAGCGGAATCACCTCGAGCACGTCAATCAGCGTCCGGCTCAGATTCGTCGCCCCGCTGATAAAGATCGCAAAGGCCGCATTAAACGCTAGAAAGGTACCAGTTGAGAAGCCAGTACCCTGCATCGGGTCTACCAGGGTACTAGCGAGCCAAAACAGACCAATGGAGGTGAGCGTCGGCATCGAAGTATTAAAAATACTAACCGCATCCTCCAAGCGCTGGGTGCTCATTTCAAGGGTGAGCTGCTGGCGATATTTCTCACCCCACTGGGCAAAGGCGCGGGGTTCGGCCCCGGCAATCCGCAGCTTAGACACCCCGTTGATCAGCTGTACCATCAGGCCGTATAATTCACCATCTAGCTCCAGCAGAGGACGTTGTTTTTTTAGCAAAATTGCGCCCGAAATCCCCGTGACGCTCACCACCAGCAACGCCACGAACAAAGCCAACACCGCCAATCGGGCACTGTAATAAAACAACAACCCCAAATTTAACAGCGCAAACGCACCCGAGAGAATCGCATCCAGGGCCGTCCCGCTCAGCTTCCGGCGAATCGCGGTGATACTGGAGACGCGGGATTGTAAATCGCCGGTAGAATAGTCGCGAAAAAAAGATGTGTGCAGCTTTAGTAAGCGATCCCAAACTGCCGCTTGTAAAGTCGCATCTGAGCCGGTCTCAATCCGCATCGAGGCAATCGCCTGGGCAAATTGGAAACAAGCGCGTCCAAAGGCCACCGCCAGCAGGGCCAAGCCAATCTGGATCAAGAGACCCGTACTGCCATAGGGAATCGCATCGTCAATCAGCACCGCCGTCGCCTGGGGAATCGCCATGCCCAACAGGCTCGTGATCACCCCTGTCAACAAGATCATCCAAATATCTCGCTGGCGACCATGAAATGCAAACTGTAGCAGCGTCGCCGCGTTGAGCTTGCCGCTGGGCAGCGGTCGATAAAAGATAAAGGCCATCGGGTCCAGACGATTAGCCACCGCCTCATCCACAGGGGTGCGCTGTAGCGTGACCGGGTCCAACAGTTCATAACGGCTGTTTTTAATCGGCAACAGTGCCATTGGCAGATGGTCATCGCGGGTATAGGCCACCATCGGGCCACTGTCCTGGGTCCACCATTGGCCCCGCAGCAAAATCTGCCGCAGCCTGAGCTGCGAGGCACGGGCAATGGCTTCTAAGGGTTCTTTGACCTGTTGAAAATTTTCAGACCGGCTGGGGGGAGAGATCGTTACCCCCAGCTCGTGCCCCACTGCCCCAGCGGCGACCAACAAAGGGGTCTCAGCCGTCAGAAAACTTTCATCCTTGGGCTTGAGGAGCGAGGCCAGCCCCTGCAGTGAATGTTGGGTCGTTTGCTGGTTGAGCTGCTGTCGCTGTTGAAACTGTCGAAAGTCGATTTGGGTCTGGGCAGCAATGATGCCTTCGATGACTTTAAGGCAGTAACCATGAAACTGATCGGTGCCCTGGGCCATTTTCCCCACATCCTCCACCGAGTCTGGAGAATAGGCCTGTAGCTCTAGGACCCCCTGGGCTTGTAGCCAGGTCCCCACCCCTAGGGGAAACAAACCTGAGTCGGTTGTTAAGATCGCATCGTCGGCATCTAACCATCGGGCTTTCCCGGTTTTGATCTGGCCCCAAATCATCTGATCGCCCGCGCTGTAGCGCTTCCCATCGGTGAGCGAAATGTATTGTGAGGAAAGCGCCTCAATCGGCGATACCGGGGTGGGAAAACCTTCGATTTGGCCAAAGTGATTAAACCAGCTGGCGGCTTGAGTCTGGATCTGCTTGAGCTGACCGTTCGAGTGGCCATTTTCATGACCGTTTGCATGGGTTTGTAGGCCAATCTGTCGCCACGTCATCGGGGCTAGCTCAGTGGGCTCGAACGCGATCGCAACCCACCCATACACACTTGGTGTAACCCCAAAAAGCAGCTCCCCCGCTGCCACGGTAAATAAATAGCGCCGCGCCCCGGTCGGGCCACCCTGCGCCCAGGCCACGCAAAAGATCCCCACCGACCCAGATTGCACCTGCCAAATCTGATCGGGCTGATCCAGCCATAGGGTTTCATTACCCGCCAAGGTGCAAGGGGTATTGCTCACGATGGATGGTTGAATTGAAACCACGATTTGCCCTCAATGATTTGTTCTGACTTGTCGGTTTTGCCGAAATAAATGGAGGTGAGTTTAACTCGAGATGGTGGATTTAAGTTGTTAGGTGAGTGTTAGAGAAATCAGCAACCCGTAACCCACCCTACGATCTTCCCCATCTCCCCATCTCCCCATCTCCCCATCTCCCCATCTCCCCTACTCACCACCCTCCACCCTCTACCCTCTACCCTCTACTTCATCAAAGCGCCGTACCAGAACTCCGAATCAAACTGGCGTAATGACCCTCCTGTTGCCAAAGCTGATCATGGGTGCCCCGCTGCACCACCTTGCCCCGGTCGAGCACAATAATTTCATCCGCATCCCGAATCGTACTCAGCCGGTGGGCCACAATCAAACAGGTGCAGCCCCGCCGCCGCAGATTTTGATCAATGATTTTCTCCGTTTCAGAATCCAGGGCGCTGGTGGCCTCATCCATAATCAAAATCGACGGATTGTTGACCAGCGCTCGGGCAATCTCTAACCGCTGTCGCTGCCCCCCGCTAAGGTTTTGTCCCCCTTCTAGCAGCTCCGCATCATAGCCGTAGGGCATAGATAAAACCGCCTCCTCAATCTCAGCATCCTGACACGCCTTGCGCAGCCGCGACTCCGGCATCGTCTCATCCCACAGGGTTAAGTTGTCGCGGATCGACCCCGCAAACAGCAAAATCTCTTGCTCCACCATCGCAATGGAGTTGGTCAA
>JBCCRZ010000679.1:0-3606 GCA_039200855.1 Cyanobacteria bacterium P01_D01_bin.44
CGAACCAAATCGGCGGCTTTCTTGGTTTTTGGGAGAGCGGGCGTATCAGGGGCAGTGGTCATAGGCGACTTGGGAAAGATGGCAGCTGCAGGGGATTAAACGCTAGCTTAAGACAAATTCGCCCTAATATTCGACCAGCGTTGTGATGTGGATATCGTCGGGCAGGTGTTGTCGACCGTTTAGATCGGCTAGCTCAATCACAAAGCCAAACCCGGCAATGTCGGCCCCCGTATTTTGGATGAGCTGAGCGGCGGCGGCGGCGGTGCCCCCAGTAGCCAGCAGATCGTCGATAATCAAGACGCGGCTACCAGCGGGGAAGGCATCTTGATGGACTTCCAGGCAGTCTTTTCCATATTCAAGGGCGTATTCCACTGAGTGGACTGCGGCGGGCAGTTTCCCAGATTTACGGACAGGCACAAAGCCCAGCCCAAGCTTATAGGCCAGCGGCATGCCAAAGATAAAGCCCCGCGACTCAATCCCGGCGATATAGTCTGGGGCCAGATCAGCCGTTTTTTCGGCCATGAGTTCAACGGTGTGGCTAAGGCCGTCGGGGTCATTGAGCAGCGTCGTAATGTCGCGAAACAAGATACCGGGCTTGGGAAAGTCTGGAATTTCTCGAATCAATGCTTTGAGATCCATTTAACGCAGCGATGCCTCCTGATACGGCTTGACTTGGCTGGCTTGACTTGGCGATGACGACACTATTTTAAGCCCCCTCACTCTAACTTGCAGATATTATGCTTGGCAGCTTATTCCTGGCATCGTGGTTTGGACCCGCTTTCCTTACCCCGCTACATTTTTAAACCATCCCTGTCGCCAAAAGTAAACGGTCAGGGTGGTTGCGATCGCAATCATCCCTGCCCAGCCCTTGCACATCGACCCATGAGACTGACTCACGATCCAGGTATTGGGCGACCTCTGCTGGGGTGGCTAGCTCCAGGCAGAGGGCCTCAGTGGGTTGATAGTCGATCAGTAACAGCTCCGGCGGTGCTGCATCCTGTTCAATCACCAGCTTGCCGGGGACACTCCCGACTTCGTCATAGTGGTAGTCCCAGTGACGGCGTTCGTCGTCTTCGATATCAATGCCCGATTCAGTGAGTGGTTTAGAATAGCGCTTGAGATTGGGATTGCTCATATTGGGGCAGTTCCTAAAACGGTCAGGTGGCCTAATTTGGGTCAGATAGATGGCGTCATCGACGGGTTTAGACCTTTTAGCTCAGTTAACCAAGTCTGCTGTTAAACTGCCTAACAAATTGATCTCTAAGCCAATTTCAGGAACGCAACTGCCGTGGACGATTTGCCTGAACCAACGCCTGCCCCTGAGCCAAAACGTCGCTGTACGGTAACCGTGACTGAAAAAGGCTGGCACGGGGCCCGCGTCGCCGCCGAGGCCGCTGGCTGTCGCAGCATTTCAGAACTGCTCGAAAAGGTTGCCCGTGGCGAGTTGGCGGTAATTAACAGTGATCAGGTTTCCCCCGCTCTAGAAGACTCGCCCCTGCCGACTACGCTGGCCCAGCCGATGGGTGCTCAGTCTATGGACAATCCGGGCGCTGCCCGACGTAAAGACAGTACATTGACTGCGCCAGGTTCCGTAACCGCTGAGATAATCAGTGTGATAAGTGAGCTGCTGCAACCCCTGCGTCGTTTTCCGAAACTGGTGGTGACCGGGGTAAGCGCTACCTTGATTTTAATGCCGCTGCTGTATGTAGTAGACCAGTCTCTGTCTGGCCCAGCGGCGAGTGCTGACCCCACAGCCACCGAAATTCCCGAAACTGGGGATGTGGTGGCGGGTTACGATGTCACCGATCATTTTCGGATTCGCCCGGTGCATCCGGTGACGGGGGCGCTTAATGTGCCCCACAATGGCGTTGACTTAGGCACCCCTACAGGCACCCCTGTCCACGCAGTGGGTAAAGCTGGTGATACCGTTGAGGTCGAATGCTGGTGGGATGTGGACGGCGGTGGCTGGGTGGCGGATCAAACGGCGAGTTCCTACCCTGACTATGTGTTTCAGTCGCTACACCTGCTCGAGGATGAATGTCAGTCAGGGGCGTTTAAGGCAGGCGATGTGGTTGCGCTGACGGGCAATAGCGGCCTAGGCTCAGGTGAGCACTACGACTTTCGCATCAAAATCAAGGGCAAGTACGTGCCCCCCGAAAAGCAGTTTGTAGAGTCAGCCCTTACAGGAAAATCCCTTGAAGGGAGCCGACGGCGATGGTTAGGGTTGTTTTAGTCGAGTTTTGCAAATTTCTTGGGCTGAATGCCCTGCTTAGGCTATAAATGCCTTGAAGATTGCTTTGAGAGAGAATGGGAGACTATGAATCGTTTCTTGAGATACTTGAGCGTATCGTTGATGGCTGGAATGCTCGCCACAGGCATCGGAGGCACAGCTTTGGAGGTGTCTGCAGCTGATTTCCTTGGACAGGCTAAGCAGGCAGAGCCTGAAGCAGAGGCGGAGCCTGAGGAAGATGAGTTTCTTCGAGTTATGAATCTCGGTTATGCCTATGCGCAGCAGTTTGACTACAACACTGCTCTGATCAATTTTCGGCGGGCCTTGGAATTACAACCGGGTAACCCTTATGCCGAAGTCGCTGTGCAAAATATGGAATATTTCATTGAGCGCGATCGCAACGCGGCTCGTCAGCGCCAGATCGATAGTCTAGAAGCTCGCCTGGCCCAATCGGCAGAGGCCAAGGATTGGGTGTGTGCTGCAGGCACCGTTGATGAGTTGGTTGCCTACACCGAACCCGAGTCGCTCAACCGTGAACGCCTGGTTGGCTATCGCGGCGAGCTGACTGGGCTGCTTGATTCACGAACCGATTTTGAAAGTTGGTCAACGATTTGTACGCCGGAGAGCCCGCTTTTTTAGGAATTCGGTAATGGGTAGTAGGTAATGGGTAGTGGGTATGTGCAAATCACCAATTACCAATCACCAAAATCACCCATGACTGTTCCGTAAACCCAAATTCTTTTAGAATAAAATGCTGGCGATCAAGCCGCTCCCTCTTTGTTGTTCATACCGTCTCGGAAGTTTCCCATGATTCGTGAAGTTTTCATGCCAGCGCTCAGCTCAACCATGACCGAGGGCAAAATCGTTTCCTGGGTTAAATCGCCCGGCGATCAGGTTGCCAAAGGGGAGACGGTGGTGATCGTCGAGTCTGATAAGGCGGATATGGACGTGGAGTCGTTTTATGAAGGCTATCTGGCCTCCATCGTTGTTGAGGCGGGGGATGTGGCTCCGGTAGGTAGTGCGATCGCACTTCTAGCCGAAACCGAGGCAGAAATCGAAGCGGCTAAGCAAAAAGCAGCGTCCCTGGCGAGCGGCGGTGCAGCGAGTAGCGCGGCGGCAGTCGGCTCAGAAGCCCCGGCGGCGGCCACAGCAGTGGCGGCTCCGGTGGCAGCGCCTACCCAAAATGGCGGTTCCAGCAGCGGTCGGACGATTGCGTCGCCCCGAGCTAAGAAACTGGCTAAAGAATTCAAGATTGACATCAGCACGCTACAAGGATCCGGTCCCCACGGGCGGATTGTTGCCCAGGATGTCGAGACAGCAGCGGGTAAAGCCCCTACGCCTCAAGCGATGGCAGCGCCAGCGCCAGCGATTTCACC
>JBCCRZ010000680.1:0-3594 GCA_039200855.1 Cyanobacteria bacterium P01_D01_bin.44
ATGTTTTTCAAAAAAGATGGATTAGGTCTTAGGTTTTAGGCTGATTGACTGACAAAAGTTCTGAAACCTACGATTTAGGTTGTTTCGGCTAGCGACTGGAAGTCGCGCCTACTCGTGCACTAGCGTTAGCGCAGCCATGCCGAAGGCTATAGCCATGCCCCTTGGGCTTTAGTCCGCCTACGCGGACTAGGTTTTTCAGGGGTTTCCCTAATCGGCACAGGCCGATTATGTAAGGATAGGGGTGGTTTTAACCGCCCAGCTAAAAGATTTGTCAGTCAACCAGGGTTTTAGGTCTCCCACTCATCACCCATCACCTATCACCCACCACCCCACCTTCCCCGACGTCTAAAGCGGTCATAAAATATAGCCTTACGTGGAGCTGCAAAGTCTGACTAAAACTGCCCTGAGTCGAAACCTGCAAACCTGTAAATATCTAAAGATCGATGAAGGACACAGTTGAAGGACGCAGTGGAGACGCTCAACCTCCGGTCGTCTTTGCCCCGGGTTGTGAGGCCAGACAGTTGCTTTGTCAAAGATTGCAGCGATTCAGGGCAGCCTTATAAGGCCAAGGTTCACCCCAGGTCTGTGCATCAGCCAACAGCAGTTACCCTCCATGCCCAAAATCTTACTGGTCGAAGATAACGCCCTGAATCAAGACATGCTCAGTCGTCGGCTGCGGCGGCATGGCTATGCGGTCTCGATTGCAAAGGATGGTCAACAGGGGCTGGCGTTGGCCACCGAGATTGAGCCTGACCTGATTTTGATGGATATGAACTTGCCTGTTTTAGACGGTTGGCAGGCTACACAGCATCTCAAAGCCGATCAAACCACCCATAAAATTCCGATCATTGCCCTGACCGCTAAGGGGACAGGCCATCGAGAAAAGGCATTGGCAGTTGGCTGCGATGAGCAGGAACCCAAACCGATCGATTTCAATCGTCTGCAGCAAAAAATCGCCTCGTTTGTAGGAGCCACCGCGACCGCGCCAGAGTTCCAGCCGGTGCTACCCCAAACGCCCCCTCATTTTTCCTTATCAGCCCCAAAACCTGACAGCACGGCCAAACGGCTGTTGGTGGTTGACGACAACACGGTGAGTCGAGAACTCTTCAAAGAGCAGCTCCAGCGACTGGGGTACGAAGTGTGGTCCGTCGCTGAGGGACCAGCTGCCCTAAAACTCATCCATGAAAAGCAGGCTGACATTGATTTAGTACTGCTGGATCTGGTGATGCCCCAGGTCGATGGCTGGGAGATTCTCAGTCAGATTCGACAGCGCTATTCACGGACTGAGCTGCCGGTGATCATGGTGACCGCTAAGGATCATCGCGATGACATGGTACGGGCCTTTGATCTCGGAGCCAATGACTACATCACTAAAGACAGCGACTTTGCGGTTGCGATCGCACGCATTCGCAGCCAGCTCGATCTCCTATCGCCCCAGCCGACGGTCCCCCCTGAACACCCCAAGGAGGCCTCGTCGCCTGAGATATCGCAACCACCAAAACTACCGCCCAACCCAAAACTCAAAACGCCAACGGCTGCAGCCTTACCTGGCGCTGGCTTAGTGCTAGCAAAACGCTATCAGGTGTGTCGATGCCTGGTAGAGGCTCAGTTGGATCAGCTTTTTCTGGCCCGAGAGACTGAGGCCGTCGTTCCCAAACTATACGTGCTCAAAAAAATTGACCTGGGCATTACCAACCCCAAACTGTGGTCCCTCGCCCGCAAATTTTTTAAACGCGAGCTGAGATCCCTGGACTTCACCGCCCAGCATGACCAAATTGCCAGCCCCGTTGATGTATTTATCGACAATGGGGCCTTCTATATCGTGTATCCGTTTGTTGAGGGGCAGCTACTCTCAGAGACCTTTTCCACCTCTAGGCATCGGCTGTCATCAGCCGATGCGATCGCCCTGGCCCATGAGCTACTCACCCTGCTTGAGCCCTTCCACCGCAGGCATCGCGTCCACAGTGATTTACAAATCCATCATCTGCTCCGCCGCCAGCAAGACCAGCAGCTGATGCTGCTTGACCTGGGCATGACCCAGCGATTGCTGATTAATCTGAGCCAATACTCCGCCTTCCATCGCAAAGAGCTGCTGCGCCAACGGGGCCACATTCCGATGGAGCAGCGCATCGGCGAACCCACCCTCAGTAGTGACCTCTATGCGGTGGGGGTTACTTTATTGTGGGCACTGGTTGGGCCCCCAGGCCAAAACCCTGACCCAGAGCGCCACCGGCAGCAAACTCAACTGGCGCGACTTTGCCGAAGTTAGCGATCCCCTGGCGGAGTTTATCGATCAGCTGCTGTGTTTGAATTATCGAGAACGGTTTGCGGATGCGAGCACGGCGTTGAGGGCGCTGGTTTCGGTTAAGGGGTAAAGGGCGAAAGGAGAAGGGCGAAAGGCGTATAGCCCAAAGGGCATTCAAGAAAAGCGTAGCCCTAGCGAAGCCATGCCTCTTAGGCTATTGCCCGATAGGGCTACAGGGGTAAGGGAGAAGGGGTGGTAGGTAATGTAGAGGCGCAATATATTGCGTCGGCAAAAGGGGAAGGGGGTTATCCCAAATCCGCCGCCACTCGGTGGGCGCAGGCAAATCCGGAAAAGGCCACTGCGTTGAGCCCCTGTCCTGGAAAGGTGCTATCGCCAACACAATAGAGCCCTTGAATAGACGTTCGGTTAAACGGCATCTTTAATAATCCTGGTAGAGGACGGCTGGGTATGGGGCCATAGGTTCCCGCAGTTCGCCCTAGAAAGCGGCGATGGGTTTTAGGAGTGCCCACTGATTGGTGACAGACCCCGTTTGCTAACCCAGGGAAAACCTTGTCCAAACGTTGAACCAAAACCTGGGCAGCTTTTGCTTTCTTGGCCATGTACTCTGAGGGAGGCAGCTTCTCCCAGTCAGTCAGCCAGCTGGGGGTAAAGGCATGGACAATATGATGCGCGGCTGGGGCCAGGTTGGGGTCTAACACAGTGGGGATCGACACAAATAGGGTGCCGTCCCAGCTGTCGTCCGCTGCTTCTAGTCGAGACCAGTCTTTGAGAATCACATGGTGACACTCAGTGTCCGTCGGGAGTACCGATGCCTCTATCCCTAGATGCAGGCTCAAAAAACTGGGGGCGGGTTCATAGTGTTGCCGCCAGTGCTGTTCCTTAGGCGGCAGCGGTCCATCCACCAGCTGATCAAATGTATCCCAACGGGTGGCGTTGGAGACAATGCGCCTGGCCCAATGGCGTTGCCCCGTTGCCAGTTCCACCCCGACCGCTTGACCGCGCTCGGTCAAAATTTTGGTGACCCGCGCCCGATATTGCAGGGTTCCTCCAGCTTTCTCAAATCCGTCAGCCAGGGCCAGGGCAATCTGCCCAACACCGCCTTTAGGGTAGTTGACCCCGCCGTAGTGGCGATCGCTAAACACCATGCCCGCATTAATCAGGGGCGTTCGCTCAGCCGTCACTGTTGACCAGCAGTAGCACTCCATATCGATAAATTTCAGCAGGGTGGGGTCGGTGAGGTAGCGGTTTGCGATCGCGCTCACATTCACCGGCAAGCGCCGTGCCAACCCCAGACAAGCCAGCGGCTGCTGCAAAAACACTCGCGCCAC
>JBCCRZ010000681.1:0-3573 GCA_039200855.1 Cyanobacteria bacterium P01_D01_bin.44
AAGAAAATGTCTTCTAGACTTTCTTGGACACAGTGAAATTCACAGAGAGAAATGTTGGCCTCGACCAGGGCACGGAGCAGGCCAGCGGCCTCATCCGGATTGCCTGAAAACTGGATTTTGACCTGACCTGCCTGGGGCTTGACCTCAAGCTCTGTGATCGCGTCAAACTGTCGAAGCTCGGTTTGCAGGTCTTGCAGAGGGCCTCGGGTACCGATGACGATATGCTGCTGGCTCAACCGTTGATAGAGCGTCTCCAGGGGCGCACTTTCAACCAGATAGCCAAACTCTAGAATGCCGATGTCGGTACAAAGTTCAGCTAAATCACTGAGGACGTGGGACGAAATCAAAATCGTCATGCCCATGCTGTGCAGGTTTCGAATCACCTGCCGAAACTCCTGACGGGCAATCGGATCGAGGCCAGAGACAGGCTCGTCTAGTAAGAGCACTGACGGGGTGTGAATGACGGTCCGGGCTAACCCCAACCGTTGCTTCATCCCTCGGGACAGGCTCGTAATGACACTGTTGCGCTTATGCTCCAGATTCACCAGGTCTAAGACATGGTGGATACTGCGAGTGCGATGTTTCCCTTTAAGTCCGTAGAGGCGAGCAAAATAGTCCAGATAGTCCCAAACATTTAAATCTTCGTAGAGTGGAAAATCATCTGGCAGGTAGCCAATTTGTTGCTTGAGGCTAATCTGAGGGCGATCGTACTGTAATTTCTCCCCTTGCAAGAAAACGTTTCCGACTGTTGGGGCCTCCGCCATGGCCAGCAACCGGATTAAGGTGGTTTTGCCGGCTCCATTGGGCCCGATTAGGCCATACACAGCTCCAGACGGAATTTCTAAATCAACCTCTCGCAGGGCCGTATGGCGATCAAATCGCTTGGTCAATTGTTCCGTGCGGATCGCTAGATCTGGGTGGTTAGGATGAGTGCCCGTTGAGCGAGTATCAGTCGGGCGAGCCTTGGTCGCGCCCATTGAGGTCAGAGGCGGCTTTGCCATAGCAATCTTGGGTTGTGGAAAGTTGAAACTTAAAGCTAAGTAGGCGTTCGAAATCTACAGATGCACACGATAGACCCTGGATTAAACCTAGTCTAGCGATAACCTACAGCCACGCCAGCCCCCTTTTCGGAAAAAGGTGAGCGAATTTTCTAGTATGACATTGGCGGTAGCGGCCCCCCCTTAGTTCTGGTGCATGGTACACCCTGGTCTGCTTTCAATTTACGACATCTGATCAAGGCCCTCTCCAAAGATTTCACTGTCTACTATTTTGATCTGATGGGATATGGTCAATCTGACAAAGCGCTGGGAGATGTTTCACTCGGTATTCAAAATCAAGTGTTGGCTTGTCTACTAGATCACTGGCAGCTAGAAAGTCCCTCGATCCTGGGTCATGACTTTGGGGGGGCGACCCTGCTTAGAACCCATCTCCTAAATCAGCGAGATTTCGACAAAATCGTGCTGATCGATCCGGTCGCTTTATCGCCTTGGGACTCTTCGTTTTTTCAGCATGTGAGAGAACATGAGGCGGCTTTTGCTGGCGTGCCAGACTACATTCACGATGCGATAGTCCGCGCCTATGTGAAAACAGCTGCTTTATCCGTAGCCTATCGTAATCTTTGTCAGAAGCATCTCAAAAGCACCCATACTGATTGACGACAATGATAGTTGCATAAGACCTTGAGAGTTGACTTAACATGTGAGCATTGGACTCTCCCTCTATGCAATCCCTATGAATATGACGACAGAAGAACTGGCAGGCTGTATCTCGTTCATTCAGCAGGCTGAGAAGCTCAAGGACGTCCTCCGAAGTGCTTACACAACCAGCGGGCGTCAGGAGAGCACCGCTGCGCATACGTGGCGGCTGTGTCTGATGGCCATGGTGTTTGAGCAAGACTTCAAAGGGGTCGATTTTGCCAAACTCTTGAAAATTTGTATTATTCACGACCTTGGTGAAGCCATCAGCGGAGATATCCCGGCGATAGCGCAGCAGCCCAATCAAAACAAGTCTGAGCAAGAGCGGGCTGATCTGATGACCCTGATGGAGCCTCTAGACGAACGCCGCCGCACCGAGTTTCTCGCCCTCTGGGACGAATATGAGCAGGCGTCATCCCCGGAAGCCTTGATGGTTAAGGGTTTGGACAAGCTCGAAACGATCATTCAGCATAATCAAGGCAAAAACCCACCGCATATTGACTACGCCTTCAATCTTTCCTACGGCAATCAATACACCTCCAAACATCCCCTGCTAGCAACCCTGCGCCAGCTGATCGATGAAGATACCCGCCGGCACGCAGAAGCCAGTAGCTGACCAGGCGATATGCGGAATTAAGTCACTGCACAGTGAAGGAGAAATCAAACCCTCACCGCTGCTGCTATGCCAACTAAAAAGAAAGAAAATGCTGGATGCGGATGTGCAAGTATTCCCTTTTCAGTCATCTTGCTCTTCTTAGGGCTGGGCTACTGGGGTTTTCGGCAGTTGGATGACCTTAAGGTTGTAGAACGTCTGCCCGAGGGCATCAGTCAATATCTCCCCCCGCAACTGCAACCTAAGTCACCTCCAGAAATATCTAACCAGCCACCGGCCATCCCTGACGTCACCGCCGCCTTACCCTCACCAGCGGCCCCTCCCTCACCAGCCGCCTCTAACCCACCCCCTTCGACAGGCTTAGGACAAGCTTCCCCATCTCCCTCACCTTCCCCATCGTCTTCTCAACAGTCCCCCAGTCCCGCATCTCAATCTCCCCAAACCCCCTGGGAGCAAAAGCAAATCAGGGGCATCTACCTTAGCCGCTATCAGGCGACCAATAACGCTAGCGAACAAATGATTCGCGATCGCGTCCGGTATTACAAAACCCAGGGCATGAATACGATCATCCATGGTGTCTGGGGCAATGGCTGCACGATGTATGCCAGCGAAGTGATGCAGCAAACCTTTGGTCAAGAAAGCTGCCCCAATCAGTTTCAAGATCAGTGGCTAGACTGGCTGATCGACGAGGCCCACAAGCAGGGCATGCAGGTCCATGCCTATTTTGAGAAGGGGATTAAGCTCGACGAAAACAGTCCCATCTTTGACACGGCGATTTCTAACCGATGGATTGTACCCGGCGTTGACAAAACCTATCCTGACGTCGATCACTACCTGCTCGATGTAGAAATCCCAGAAGTAGAGACCTTTTTCAAACAGGCCCTGGCTGAGTTTGTCCAAAAGTATCCCGAGATTGACGCAGTGCAATGGGATGACTACCTTGGCTACCACGAAGATCTGCCGGGTAAGGTCAACCGCACCGAGCAGCTCACGGCCTTTGTTAAGCGCCTGAAAGCGGATATGAAAGCTGCTAACCCTGACGTGAGTTTTGACCTGTGTCACCATAACCCCTACTGGGGTAAGCGCTATTTCGCCGCCGACTGGGACAATTGGGGGGTCGATCGTGCTTTTATCCAGATCTATAACGACGACAACTTTGACGAAGAGATCGCCTACGCTGAACAGTATGAAGGGGTGGCGATTACTGAGAAACAGCTCCACCGGGTAGATGCCCTGGTCAGCAATCCCAAAATTAAGAGCATTTTA
>JBCCRZ010000682.1:0-3560 GCA_039200855.1 Cyanobacteria bacterium P01_D01_bin.44
GGGGGATCTCTCAGGAAAAGTTGCCTATCTATCTGGGTTTCTTCGAGTTCATGCATAACGCTAGGAGGCGAGGAAAAGCTTTGCTGGGTAGCTTGTTGGAGACCATCTTTAGCTAGCTCCCTGAAACACCTATTGAGCCTAGATCTTTTTGTGCTGCCCGTTTGGCTTTTTGGGTATCTGCCTTGTCAAAAAGGTCCTGTGCATCTTCACACGACTGATGTTTTATATGGGTCCATCTCGGGAAAATCGCAATTGAGTGCGTTTTAGTACTTACAATAAACTCAATATACGGAGGTCTAAATTTTAAATAGCAAAGTAAGATTTTATGCTAAAGCTTCCTATCGTGTGAAGTGGGGACCGCGATGTAGGCTGATTGCTTATGGAGGTATCTGAGTCTCGTTTGATCTATTCGCAGCCGTTGAGCCGGGGGTTTAACCGCCGACCTTTCAGTCCGCTAGAAAATGGCCTGTTTATTGGGCTGGTCGGGCTGTTCTTGTTGCCGATTTGGCTATTTAAGTACCTGCCCTTGCAGGATGGGCCAATCCATGTGCATACTGCCGATGTTTTACATGGGTTTCTAACGGGTCCCCCATCCATTTTTCAAGACTATTACATCCCAAATTTGCAGCTAGCGCCTAACTGGACAACCCAGGTGATATTGACAGGGTTGATGTTTGTGGCCTCCCCCATCGTCGCTGAGAAACTGCTCCTGTCGCTCTATGTGATTTTGTTGCCGTTTGCGGTTCGCTATGCGCTTAATGGGGTGCGGCCTGACGCCTTTGCCCCGCCGTTCCTGGCGTTTTTGTCATTCCCTTTGTGCTACAACCTGACCTTTGACATGGGCTTTTATAATTTTGCCTACAGTCTGGTTGTCTTTTTGTTTGTTATCGGTTATTGGCTGAGGCATCGAAGCCATCTTCGCCTGTCTCAAACAGGTGTGTTGCTGCTGTTGATATTAGGGCTTTATTTTACCCACCTGTTTTCGTTTGTTGTGTTTGGCCTTACCGTGGGGGTGCTTAGTCTATCGCAGTGCGTTGGTATTTTGCTGACGCCCCAACGCACTGCCCTGGCTGCCCTAAAGCAGCTTTTTATCAAAACAACTTTACCGACCCTGGTCGCGCTGTTGCCCGCTGGTGTGATCTGTCTTCGGTTTATGAGTCAAAACTCTGTCGGATCCACGGGGCCTATATGGCCGACGTCAGTGCTTGATAACCTGCGATTGGGGAGTTTGCTCACCCTGAGTTCTCTAGTGTCTTACAGCAGTCTTGAGCTGCTGTTTGCGATCGCGATTGGATTACTGATGTTGGCCTTGGCTGGCTACTGGCTATTGAGAAAATTCCCGGTTTTTCAACTCAAGGGTGTCGATGGGTTACTGGTGGTGACAATTGTTTTGATGGGGGTTTATCTGGTTGCACCCAAAACCCTCTCTGGCAGCGTCACGATTAAAGACAGACTCCTACTTTACCCAGTTGTCACCCTGATGCTTTGGCTAGCCTCGGGGCACTACCCATCGTTTGTTCGCCAGGGGATAAAGTGGCTGCTGATCTCGATATCCTCAGCGCTTTTAATTATTCAGACCACCACCTATGCCTATCTAGATGATTATTGGACTGAATATGTCTCTACAGCGCCTTTTATTGAGCAGAATTCTACCCTGCTGGCGGTGAATTTTCCGACCCCTAGGGAGGCTTCGATGAGGACAGCAGATGAGCCTGCTCTGTGGCGACCCCCCAAGTTTGTGAGGCCCTGGCAAATTAACACTTTTGTCAATGCCTCCGGATATGTGGCGGTGGCCAGACAAGCCGTCTTGCTCAACAACTATCAGGCCAATGAAGATTACTTTCCAGTTAATTTTCGGCCTGAGTTAAATCCATTTGAGATTTTAGATGAGGATGACTGGCGTCTTGGCCGGGCACCCTATGTCGATATCTTGGGCTACTCAGACATCACCGGGCGTCCGATCGACTATGTTTCGATTTGGCGGACATCCGATCATCCGCTTGAGGAAGACGGGGTACAGGCGATTTTTCAACAGCTTTCTAGCGCGTATGAGCTGATTTATCAGTCGCCGCAGCGGGGATATGCTCAGCTCTATCGTCGAAAGGGGGTGTAGAAGGTTGACCCATGACTGTCTGAGCGGTTGCCAAAGGTACCCGGTAGAAATACTGCTTGCGAAAATCTTCTTCGCGCACCGCCTTGAGAAAATTACGAACTCCGTCCAAACCTGTTGTGTTGCTTAGAGCTGTCTTTTGGCTTGCGGTTGTTGCAGGATAAGTCAAGGTTAACCCTCTTGGGGAGTAAGTTACCTCAAACCCAATCATTGACAATGCCTCAAGGCCATATCCCAGGGCTTTGCCCCCAATTTGCAGACGGGTTTGTAGCTGCTCAAGGGGAACGGTTTGGCCGGTTCGGCTGAGGTATTTCGCCAGCCCTAACAGCGTTTTCCAGACAATTATGAAGTCCAGGGCGTCTGGTGGTGGATACGCTAAGACCAACGGGGTTTGCTGCTTAACAGATTGAGCCCACCAGGGGCGTAACTCGGTCCAATTTGTTGGACAATCTGCCAGTACGAGGGGGCTATCACTTGGGTTGGCCTCAGCAGAGACGCGCTGATCGACCAGCCAGCTAGGCGTTGCCAGGGCTATAGGGGCTGATGTCTGGGCGGGGCGCAGATCCACCAGACGAATTTCATATCCACCGTATTGGGGTTTCTTCTTTTTTGAGAAACTGTTGAAATCAAGCTCAACTACCACATCAACCCGTCCAGGGGGTAGGTCATCTTTGTAATGGCCCCACCAGACCCCAGGAAACCCCTCTCCGCTGGAGTCGTCATGTAGCATAAAGCTGGCCTTGATATATTGCAGCTTGCGCCCCGAGGCAGGGTCTTTGATCTTTTGGTGCCAGGTATCTTTAAACCAGGCATTTTTAATCAGCAGTTTGGGGGCGGGGTTGCCCATGCCGCAGGGCTCCAACAGGTTTAGCTGTTTGAACAGATCGCGCCCCAGGGCTTTTATCTCTACGGTCAGGTCAACCTGGATGATGGGTCCCTGGGTCGCCAGGGGGCGCTGTCGTAACTGACGATTGATGGCATCGGCAAACAGGTCAATATTCTCAATCGGTAAACTCATGCCAGCGGCGAAGGGATGGCCGCCAAAGCTGCTGAGTAAATGGGACTGCTGGGCGACCAGTTCGTAAAGATCGATCTGGTTGGCTGAGCGGGCTGAGCCTCGGGCGACACCGGTTTGTTCATCTTTTGTCAATAGTACGGTGGGTTTGCCGGTGGTCTGGGCGATCTGCCCGGCGACAATACCCAGCACCCCGTTCGGCCACTGCGGATCGGCCAGGACGATGATGCCGGTGGTAGACAGGTCAATGGTTTCTAGTTGATGGTTGACCTGTTGCAGCACGTCGTTTTGCAAGGCCTTGCGTCGGGCGTTGGCCAGTTCGGTTTGGGTGGCGAGCGCTTGGCAGCGCTCTGGGTCACGGCTGGTGAGTAGCTCGACACAAAAGCTGGCATCGCCGTGGATGCGGCTGACGGCATTGATGCGAGGCCCCAGACC
>JBCCRZ010000683.1:0-3525 GCA_039200855.1 Cyanobacteria bacterium P01_D01_bin.44
GCAAATACGTTTGGAGCGCGTCAGTGATTCACCAGTGCTTTGAATTGCCCACCGTGTCTAGAAGACCAGAGAGCGGGTCGGATTGTTGAGGTTGTGAGCGTATTGCAGTTATGTTTGCCCTGGTAGCGGTAGCTCAGCATCCAGACCGGCAGCAAAATGTGCTTAAAGGTTCGCTGGCTGTACTGTGTTGAAGGCAAATGCTAGGCGACACGAGAGTAAACGAATAGGGAGTCAATAGCATCAAACCCTAGCTTAGCCGCCAGTCGGGCAGATGCCAGATTGGACTGAGCCGCCCCCCAAACTGGTTTCTTCCCATCCTGAGCCATACGATGTGCCAGATAGTGGAAGCACTTTGTCGCGTATCCCCTGCGGTGGTAGGGAGTTAGGGTTGAGATCGCCACATCCCACAGTGTCTCCGTGACAGCGCCAGCATAGCAAAAGGCCACAGGGTATTCGACTGACCAGGCAGCTGCGATCGCACTTCCGGCTCGGAATGCAATTTCAAGTTCCTCACGAAACGGGACAGGTAGATCGGGGAACGCGCTGATGTCTTCAGGGTTAAGCAAACGCACTGACTCCGATGAGGGCTCCGGTAATTGGCTGCGATCGCTGAGCACATGTAGCGTAGCCAACTCAGCAGTCCAATCTGAAAGCGCCCTGGTTACCCAATCCGCATTTTCCGGCACGGCAAGGATTTCGTCGGCGTTCTGAGCAATCTCTCTAATCAGGTCGAGTTCAGGTTGGCCCACGACAGCAGCCAGTTTGATATCCGGTTGGAATACAACCCCCGTTGGCACTGGGGCAAGTTCAACGCCATAGGCATGGCCACGACCTGCAAGCAACATGCCTCGAACCTCAACCCAACGAGGAATATCAGGAAGCGCGGTGATGAAAGCCTCAATTAATTCCATCTACTGATACGTCGCCTGACTTTCTTTGCTTTCCAAAGCTTAAATCGCTTGTGCAAAGTATCCGGATTGAGCGTAAAATCTATGCCCCAAATAAGTTTCATCAAGATGGATAAAACAAATACTACAGGGGTTAGGGCTATAAACGCCCAAGCTTCTAGCCATGTCCATCCGTCATTAGTCCATGCCAAAATCCATCACATTGGTTGCAATTCTTAGCACCGTGATGATGATTTTCGAGACCCCCGGCGACCCAAACACCAAAACTGAACGTGTTGTTTATGCTGTAACCATTTCAACAGTTTTTTTAGGAGCTGCTGGCTCAAACCGCAGCACCATAATCTGCTCTGGACGTAACCCTAACGACTCATAGGTACGCCCGTTGCGATCGCTAAATTCAACTTCAAAGGCAGCGCCCTCTGCCAGTATCTCAACCACCGTTCCAACCTGCCCCCGCCACAAATTGTATTGGGGAAGATCCACCGTCAGGGCGACAACATCTAGCAACTTGACTGAATTCGTTATCACGCTGATCACCTCCACACCAGCCACAATTTTGCCAGACAACTATGCAAAGAGCGATAGAAAATCCTGTGCGCTAAGTATCCTTACGTCTCCATAGGTTTTCATCACCAGCAGATCCTTGTCTCCTGTCACGATATAGTCTGCATCACCGTCCGAAGCAAGGTTTAGAAATTTATCATCTTTCGGATCTCGACAAACCTGGGCCGTATCCAGCACTTCAACCAAAATCGCTTCTGCTAGCAAAGATTGCAAAAATTCTGCACGCTCTTCATCCGTCAAATATTTATCGAATTTGCGTCGATAAATGACTTCACTGATCTCATCAATAGTTTCTACGGAAATCAAAATCTCGCCCTGTGAGAGCGCAAATCTAAAAGCTTTGCCTGGAACTGAGTCTTTGAACAGAACTGCACTGATTAACGTATTTGTATCAAATACACAACGAATTTCAAGCTTCAGTTAGAATAGATGCCAAAATTTCCGGGGTTAAGCCTCTTTTCTGAGCTTTCTGGCCGATTTCATCAATAACTTGCTCCAGTGGACGGTGTTCTCGAACAATTTCTCGTAATCTTAAGTTGATAAGCAGGTCAATTTTTCTGCGCTCTGATGCCGAAGAAGCTTCATATGCGCTGGCGGTTTCAGGGTCTACACAAACCGTGATAGGACGAGTTTCCATTGTTAAAACTCTATTTGGGTCATTTTAGTTCTAGCAGAAATGGCTAGAACGTTACATTCACGATCTCACCTCACAAGCAGTGTCATCCTGTCAAGATGACTCCACAACCATCGCTGCCCCACCCCCTCGACGATTCGACTCAGCCGCCGCTCGAATTGTACCGTCAGGATTGATTTCAATCCCCGTAGCTGCGCCAATTTCATCGGTGGTGCTGAAAGTGTGACCTTTAGCTGCCAACGCTTCGGTCAGCTCAGTCGCTTCCAATCTCGTTTCAATCCGTGTAGTATCCCCATTGCGCTGAGACAGTCGGGGTGCTGCGATCGCATCTCCCAAGTCCATGCCAAAATCCATCACGTTCGTCGCAATCCCCAGCACCGTTGTAATGATGGTTGAGCCCCCCGGTGAACCAAATGCCAGAATGGTGCCGTCGGGTGCGATCGCAATGGTCGGGGCCATACTACTGCGCGGACGCTTACCCGGTTCGGGGCTATTCGGATGGGGCATCGCCGTATCGAAGTCCGTCAGCTCGTTATTGAGAATGAAACCATAGCCCGGCACTACCATCCCCGAGCCGCCAGTTGACTCAATCGTCAACGTGTAAGACACCACAGTGCCAAACCGATCCGCCACTGTCAGATGCGTCGTCGAAAGCCCTTCTTGCGAGGAGGATTGCAGAGCCACATTGGGCCACTCAGTCAGGCTAGGGCTGGGGTCACTTTGATAGGGCAGCGGATTGCCAGGTCTGGCATCGCTTTCGGTTGCTTGCTCAAGAATCAGCCCTGAGCGAGTTTGCACGTAGTCCGCATTCAACAGTCCCGCCAGGGGCACATCCACATATTCAGGGTCACCCAGGTAGGCATTGCGATCCGCAAACGCCAACCGCGATGCCTCCAAAATTTTATGAATTGCCTCTGGCTGCGGCTGCGCCGATAGGTCCGTGCCCTCTAACAGCTCCAGCGACTGCGCCACCGTGGTGCCGCCGCTGCTGGGCAGCCCCATGCCGTAGAGCCGATAGCCGCGATAGTCGCTGACCACCGGTGGGCGCACCCGTACCTCATAGCGGTCCAAATCGCCCATTGCCATCCGCCCTGGATAAACCGTAAACGGCGGCGAATCAACCGTGGGCGGTGACTGCACTGTGTTGACAATGGCCTCAGCCACCTCGCCTCGATAAAACACATTCGTGCCCTGCTCAGCCAATAACCGATAGATCTTGGCCAGGTCCGGGTTGCGAAACTGGGAACCCACTGCTGGGGGCTGCCCCGACGGCAGATACAGGTCGCGGGTACTGGTAAAGGCTGCAAATCGAGGCAGGTTGAGGGTGGCCTGACTGGCAAAGGTGTCGTCTACCGTAAAGCCAGTTTCCGCGAGTGCGATCGCAGGCTCCAACGCCTCCGCCAGTGACAGCGTCCCATA
>JBCCRZ010000684.1:0-3521 GCA_039200855.1 Cyanobacteria bacterium P01_D01_bin.44
GACGCTCGATTGTGCCTAATGTCTCGGTCTTTATCTGGGATTCGTTGGAGCTACCCACAGACCCGCTGCCATTGCCAGGGTTTATCGCTGACTGGTCACTTACCCTGAGTGACGTTTTCAATTGGTTGAAGTTAGGCCGTTTTTAGTCTGAATGATCCGCCAGCGTTGATCTACAGTCAGGACATTTATTTGTGATGCAAAAACTGACCCTAACTCGCCCCGACGACTGGCATCTGCATCTACGCGACGGTGCAGCGCTAAAAGCGGTTTTGCCGCACACGGTGCGCCAGTTTGCCCGTGCCATCGTGATGCCCAATCTAAAGCCGCCAGTCCGCTCGTTAGCGGATGCTGCAGCCTATCGCGATCGCATCCTGGCAGCGATTCCAGCCGGTCAACGGTTTGAGCCGCTGATGACGCTCTACCTCACCGACAACACCGACCCCCAAGAGATTATGGCAGCCAAAGCCGCTGGGTTTGTCAAAGCGGTTAAGTACTACCCAGCTGGTGCAACGACCAATTCAGAATTTGGGGTAACGGATATTCGTCGGTGCGATCGCGTGTTTGAGGCCATGCAGCAAGTCGGTATGCCTTTATTGCTACACGGAGAGGTCACCGATCAAGCGGTTGATGTGTTCGATCGAGAGAAAGTCTTTATCGAACAACAGTTGATGCCCCTTAAGCAGCGATTTCCCAATTTGCGCGTGGTCCTTGAGCACATTACCACCGCTGATGCTGTAGAGTTTGTCCTGGCGACCCACAACATTGCCGCCACGATCACGCCACAACATCTCTTGTTTAACCGCAACATGCTCTTTAAGGGGGGCATTTCTCCCCATTTTTACTGCCTGCCCATTTTGAAACGAGAGAAGCATCGTCAGGCCCTGTTGCAAGCGGCCACCTCTGGCAATCCTAAGTTTTTTCTGGGCACCGATAGCGCCCCCCATACTCGCAACAGTAAAGAAAGTGCCTGTGGCTGCGCGGGGTGCTTTTCGGCGCTACACGCCATGGCGTTGTACGCAGATGTTTTTGAGAGGGCTGATGCATTGGATAAACTGGAAGTCTTTGCCAGCTTCTATGGGCCAGATTTTTATCAGCTCCCGCGCAATACCGAACAGATTACCTTGACCAAAACGACCTGGCGTATTCCAGATGAAGTGCCCTTTATGGAATCTGGGCTAGTGCCCTTATGGGCAGGCCATGAGCTGACGTGGCAAATGATGTGACACCGCTCAGGGTTACTCACGGCACCATCGCTACTAAATGGATTAGCCCGCGTTTTCTGAGTCAATTAAAACCCAAGGACTTTCTACGGCGTAAAGAAGTTGTCCTTGAGCTGACTTTTCCTAGTACCTAAATTTAGGCCAAACAAGGGGCACGATGCCCCAGCTCAAATCACTGAAAGTATTGCCAGAATAGGAAAAGTGATGAACGCTTGAGAAAGCCAAAAAACACCCAAGGTTCACCACAATGAATGCTTTAGAGTCTACCCCCCCGTCTTGAATGACGCCAGCACCAGCAACGAGTCCGTTTCCGCTCGTGCCTTTCTAGCCGGTATCGGCGCAAAATTGAATGGATTGAACTTATTTGGCCCAATTAGAGAGCAAGTGAAGATTCAGCAAAAGACGGTGAAGGATAGCCCCAGCGAAAAGCTCTACGATGGCTTTATCGGTATCCTGTGCGGTGCAGGTGGGCTGGTCGAAGTCAATAAACTGGTGCGCAGTGACGTCGGTTTGCAGCAAGCCTTTGGACGAGACCGCTGTGCTGAGCAATCGGTGATCCAAGAGACGTTGGATGCGAGTGATGCGCAGAACGTCAACCAAATCCAGAGTGCTATGGATGAGATCTATCGGCAACATAGCCAGGGCTACCGTCATGACTATGACCAGGGGTTGCAAGTGCTGGATATGGACATGAGCGGTCACCCTTGCGGAGCGAAAGCCGCCTTTGCCACGAAAGGCTACTTTGCGGGCCAGCGAAACCGCAGAGGTCGACAGCTCGGTCGGGTGTTAGCCACTCGCTACAACGAAGTGGTTACAGACCGGACGTTTGCAGGAACGGTGCAGTTAACGAAGGCACTGCAACCGCTGTTGCAGGCGGCAGAAAAAACGCTAGGAATTGAACAATCGCCTCAACACAGAGGTCGTACCCTGGTTCGAGTCGATAGTGGGGGTGGCAGTCTCAAAGAGATTAACTGGATGTTATCCCGAGGCTATCGGGTGCTGAGCAAAGACTACTCGACGAAACGGGCACGAAAGCTGGCCGACAGCGTCGCTCAGTGGAGCGATGACCCCTTTCAGCCAGGGCGACAAATTGGGTTGGTGACGATGCCAAGCCATGATGACTATTGTCAACCGGTCGTACGCATTGCAGTACGCTGCCGCAAAAACAACGGACAGTGGGCCATTGGCGTTCTGGTCACGAATCTGGCCCCGGATGAGGTGGCGGCCTTGGTGGAGATTGAACTCGATATTCTGGAGAATCCTGCCGAGCTTTGGCTGGCCTATGTGCTCTGCTACGACCAGCGGGGCGGAGGCGTTGAAACCTCCTTCAAGCAAGATAATCAGGCCTTGGGTATCCAAAAGCGTCACAAAAAGCGATTCGAAGCTCAACAGATGCTCACTCAGCTCAATGCCCTAGCTCACAACGTCTGGGTCTGGGCCAATGGCTGGTTGACTCAAGACCAACCGATGCCCAAGCAGATTGGCTTTGTCCGGCTGATGCGGGATGTTTTTACCACTACGGGACGACTCTGCTTCGACGAGCGAGGACGATTGGTTGAGATTCGATTAAATGAGGCTGATACCCTTGTCAAACCTTGGATACATGGCCTATCTCAACTGCTAAAATCAGAGCATGTTGACGTTTATTTGGGCAAAACTTAGGTACTTACCTTGCCTGTATGATGCGTAGTGTAATCTAGTCAGCCCTGGGGATGTGCCTCCAGGGCTGAAATCATAGAAATTGAGTTAACTCTCTAATGCTGATCGCCTTGAGGATAAAGCCAAAATGCCAGGGCCAAAAGCAGCTAGAACTAACACCCCTACTAAAATCATCAAATCTCTTTCTAAACCAGCCGTTACGGTGGCTTGCTCAACTGAGGCAGGAATATGAACCCCTGCAATCGCCCCTGCCATGATAAATGCCAGTAACAGATTAGACAGCTTTGAATAGAGGCCCAGCAAAATCAAAACACTGGCGATGACCTCGGCAATGCCAGTGATCGGCCCCAAAAAACCAGGAAAACCCATATCCACTTTTGCATGGGGAACACACGTGTGTTGACATCAGGAACTCATAAACTCATTTCAGTAACTCATTTCAGTAGGGGCGATAGGTGATCAGGTAAGTGGCCAAAAATATCATACGTTTATGACCTCCCTTCCCCTCCCTAACCCTTATTGCTCTAACTGATTTTGAAAGGACACCGGCCCTGAATATCCCGAAATGGTCGCCAGTGCTTCCAATGACTGCACACCGGGATACAATTCGCCGTTAATCTCCCAGGTAGGGAAACTCGAAAC
>JBCCRZ010000685.1:0-3515 GCA_039200855.1 Cyanobacteria bacterium P01_D01_bin.44
AGAAGATAATGCTGGAAAGTAGCTCTATGCATCGGATCTGCCCTCATCCTAAATCCTTCTCCCAATTTTGGGAGAAGGACTTTGAGTCCAAGGATTTACCTTTTATAAATAGATTCTATAATACCTGGAAGTCATATCTGACAAGGGTTTTTCTCCCCTTCTCCCAATCTGGGAGAAGGGGTTGGGGGATGAGGGCCCTCGGGACGTGACTATGTTCTCCGACTTATGTGTACACCGTAGCCCACAACTGGGAGAAGGGGCTGGGGAATGAGGGCTATCGGGATAGTCATTGGTGGGACGTTATTAATGTGCATTCGCCTAAGCACACAGTTAGCATTCAATATAAAGCACCCCTGGTGGTTAAATTAGCCACCAGGGGTGCTTCTAAGTCGCTAAGATTTAAGGAGGTCAACAAAATTATTCTCAGTATCAATTTCTTTTGGAGATCCCCCCGGCTGCGCCACCCCCTTATCAAGGGGGGCTTGGGGGGATCTCCCGAGGCGGTGACACAATAGTTACTGCCGCTTAGCTACTTAAGCTATGGCGCGATCGCGCTTAACTTGCTTAAGCAACAGACCCAGGCCCAGCAGTGCAAACACAAAAGAAGGTTCGGGGACATCAGCTGCGTCAGTCACTTCAGTATCAGCCACCTCAGTGTAAGCGACGACACCGGTCCCACTACCTGCATCAAAAGTGTCGTAGGTAAAGAAATCCCCGCCTGCTAACTCATCATCCGCGCTCGCGATTGTAAAGTCAGGCGTGAACAAACCTGGAAAGAGGCTGCCGCCTGAAAAATTGAGCCCAGCTAGAACACCATCTGTAAACTCAACAATCGGAAAATCTGGGAAAAAGATGTCGCTTTGCGCCGTAAAATCGACCCCATCAAAGGTGAAATCGATTTCTAAGCCCTCGGCAACGCCGAACGTTTCTGTCCCGACACCGGTCAAGCCAGCGTCATCGAAACCAAAAGAACCCAGAAACTCTTCACCCGCCAGAGAGCCGTCTTCAACGGTGACAACAAAATCAAAATCAATCGCTTGAGCTGGAACATTGCCAACAATGGCAACACCTAGAGTAGCACTGGCCATTGCGACCGCTACCTTTGCAAGGTTACTAACCATGATCGAGAGAGTCTCCTACAAAAAATATTGAAAAACGCGCTATCAGACACACGTCCCCAATTCGTATCATCAATAATCACTGAACCCTCGAAGATTCGCAAGCTAAATTTTTGCGAATCTCGAAACTTTATCGAAAATTCACAAAGCATTTGTCCTATTTTTTATAGAAGCAATTGATCCTATTCTTTTCGATCTAAAACAGCCTTTGGAGTAATTGATCCGAAACCATAGAAACAAAGTCATCTTTCCCGATCGAGCCTCAGATAAGCCCTGAATGAACCTTATTCAAGATGCGAAAACCATTGAGGTTAAGATGATATAAATGCTTTGCTGGCAATAGATTGAGCAATCTTGCTGCCTAAGCTGAGTAGTACAGTTTGGCGTAAAATTTATGAGTAATCTCTTAGCTATTTTAATCTAAAGTTAATCTTTAAGACAGCCTTTTTAAGACCTACTGCTCACCGAAAATAAGGAATATTATCAAAAGACTATCTTAAGATTAAAAGCAAATTAAGGACATCTATTCTGACTATCTAATTCGAAATTTTGGATCTTAAATTAATCTCTCCATTACCTGTTCTTAATGTCCAAAAAATATTTTCTGGGATAATCATGTCAAAAGGCTTTTAGATATCGGGGGGATCTGAGCAGCTGTAGTTTCATCTGGTTTCGTGGCTCAGCTGGCTCTCCTAAATGCAGCGTCTAGCAGTCTTCATCAAGGGGGCTGCGTTGGTTTGCATTCTTTTTAGAGTGTTTGCTGGCCAGACTAGCAGTCAGATCAAGGTGCTCCGAGTCTGACCCAGTGTTTTTTGACTCATGATTCAGCACCTTGACCCCGTGCAGGTTTTTCCCGTGTGAGTTTTTAAAGGTCATCTAAGGTCATCTCAGAGAGGATTCATGTCCAGTTTTTCTCGTCGACAGTTTCTAATTTTCTTCGGGGCTAGTGCAGCAACGACTGTTGTGGCACCTTCTTTACCTTTCCTAGGCAAAGGGAACAATGGCGTTGCTTACGCAGCCGTTGATGGCCCTTTGAACCTGACGCCCGTGCGTCTACCCCATCCGCTGCCGGTCTATCAAACTAAGCCCAGCTTTTTGCCCATTGGCATCAATGGCGCAGGGAATGAGGTATCGGCATCCGATAGTCTTAACCTGCCCGCCTACGAGGTTTACGACGACGTCGCTGTGTCTCCTGAGTATGAGCGCTACGTGATAGTAGCCTGGGGCGACAAAGTTTTTGCCGATACCCCCTACGCCAGCTCTGACGACTACGTCGGCTACAACAACGACTACACTGGCTTTGTGCCTATCGACCGCCAGGGCACCGACGGCTATCTCTGGATCAACCATGAGTATGTCTCCTATCCCTTCGCAGAAGAGTTAGGCAGTGAAACCCTAGCAGGGCTACCCACCAGCTTCCCAACCGTCATTGGTTACGATCTACCCAGCGATCCTACCGAGCGTTTGGGCGAAGGTTTCTACAATATTGGTGGCAGCGTTATCCGCATCCAGCGCGATGGCAGCGGCAATTTTGTCCCAGTAGCAGGCGACCCCAACAATCGTCGCTATCACATTCTCTCTGGCCTTGCTCTGAATGCAGGTAAAGGCTTTCCAACCGCTTGGGGTAGCCTGCCTCACCAGCAAGGCGATGATAACTACCTGGTGGGCACGGGCCCGGCTGCGACCGATGTCTTTCCGCTCAGTGCTGATGGGCTGGGCAATCAGATTATCGGCACCGGCTATAACTGCTCCGGCGGTAACACCCCCTGGGGCACCGTGCTCTCCGCTGAGGAAAACTTCCAGGGAACCGTCACCGAAGCGGTCAAGCCAGATGGGACTGAGGTCGAGCCGTCTGAGACCGGCGGGCTTTTCAACCTGGTGGGTGAGAAGTCTGGTTGGATGGTTGAGATTGATCCGGCTGATCCGTCCAAGCGAGGTCTTAAGCACACAGCCCTAGGGCGTTTTCGTCACGAGAATATTACGTTCCGAGTTGCCCCAGGTGAGCCGCTGGTCGCCTATATGGGAGACGACCGTCGCGGTGGCCACACCTGGAAATTTGTGAGCGAGGGCACCCTGGGTGATCTCACCGATAAAAGCAACAGTGCTTTATTTGAAAGCGGTACGCTGTACGTTGCGAAATATAGTGCTGACGGCACGGGTACCTGGATTCCCTTAAATCTCTCTACGCCTACTAATCCGAACAAGCCCTCTGACCTTGGCTCTGTTGAGATTAGAGCCCTGGGTGAGGCCCAACGCAATGCCCTCAACTTCTTGCCCCAGCGGATTGCCACTGGCGGTGAGATGGATGGAGGTAACCTGGGGATTGATACCACCAATGAAGCGGCTTTACTCCCAGCCTATGAGGGTAAAACACTGGCTGATTTCTACCCCACCCAG
>JBCCRZ010000686.1:0-3511 GCA_039200855.1 Cyanobacteria bacterium P01_D01_bin.44
CCTGCTGCCCTGCGGGAGCAATACGGCCTAATTCAGCTGCCGGTTGCGATCGCACATATCCATTTCCCGGCTAACGCCGAGGAGCTATCCACTGCCCGCCGCCGCCTGATCTTTGACGAATTTTTCTATCTGCAGCTGGGGCTATTGCGCCGTCGCAAACAGCAGCAGGCTGAGCAAACCAGCATTCAACTCGCGCCGACCGGTGAGCTGATTGATCAGTTTTATGGGGTGCTGCCGTTTGAGTTTACCCATGCCCAGCAGCGGGTGGTGCAAGATATTCTCACAGATTTGCAAAAGCCCACCCCGATGAATCGGCTGGTGCAGGGGGATGTGGGGTCCGGTAAAACCGTGGTCGCTGTAGTGGCCATTCTCTCTGCGATTCAAGCCGGATACCAGGCGGCGCTGATGGCCCCCACTGAGGTACTGGCCGAGCAGCATTACCGCAAGCTGGTGGAGTGGTTTAACCTGCTGCACTTGCCGGTGGAACTGCTCACCGGCTCCACCCGAGCCGCGAAACGTCGAGAAATTCACTCGCAGCTAGAAACGGGGGAGCTACCGATCCTGGTGGGCACCCACGCCCTGATTGAGAACCCGGTGAAATTTACGAATTTGGGCCTAGTCACCATCGATGAGCAGCACCGCTTTGGGGTGGCCCAGCGAGCCAAACTCCAGCAAAAGGGCGACAACCCTCATGTACTCACCCTGACAGCGACCCCCATCCCCCGGACCCTGGCGCTGACGCTACACGGGGACCTGGATGTGAGCCAGATTGACGAGCTGCCCCCCGGTCGTAAAGCGATTAAGACGACTTTGCTCAAGGGCCGCGATCGCAACCACGCCTACGATCTGATCCGTAGAGAAATTGCCCAGGGGCGACAGGTCTATATCGTACTGCCCCTGGTCGAGGAGTCGGAAAAGCTGGATCTTAAATCTGCAATGGAAGAACACAAACGCCTGAGCGAAGTTGTGTTTCCTGAATTTAAAGTAGGGCTCCTGCACGGGCGGCTGAGCTCAGCAGACAAAGATGCTGCGATCAGTGAGTTTCGCGATCGCAAAACCCAAATCCTGGTCTCTACCACCGTGGTTGAGGTTGGAGTCGATATCCCTAATGCCAGCGTCATGCTGATCGAGCACGCCGAACGCTTTGGGTTATCTCAGCTACACCAGCTCCGAGGTCGAGTTGGGCGAGGGGCTGACCAGTCATTTTGCCTGTTGATGAGCAGTACCCGCAATGAAACCGCCCTCCAGCGCCTGAAGGTGCTAGAGCAGTCCCAGGACGGCTTCTTTATCTCTGAAATGGATCTGCGGTTTCGCGGGCCAGGTCAAGTGCTCGGCACCCGTCAATCAGGCCTACCCGACTTTGCCCTAGCCAGCTTGGTTGAGGATCAGGACGTGCTGGAACTCGCCAGAGAGGCTGCTGAGTCTGTGATTGCAGAAGACCCTACAGTTGGACTGTGGCCGATGATGCAAGCGGAGTTGGACCGTCGCTACCAAAAACTAATGGGCGGTGCCATTTTCACTTGAGGATTGCAGCCTTTTTAATAGGCGAAAATCATCAAAATCGGCATCCCCGAAGTCACATTCGCATCATCTTTTTAAAGATCTTTGATTCACACTTTGATTTCTTTCAAGTGTGATCCGATCTTATACTTGAAGCTTGCTTTTCCTAAGATAAGTCGAAAAGTAATATTTGTAGAAAATCAAGTCATCAATAAAGTTTATATAAAATCCACATCACTTCAAACCAATGTCCTTGGAAACTTATGTTTGATGGGTCTAACCCCTCTTTTGTCTTTACTAACGAACACCTAAGATAAAGAGGAATCATAGAAAGGAAATCATTCTAGTTTTCCTGCCAAATTAAAGTTACTTTTTTTAGTCATAGAATTTGAATATTCAAACCATTAATCAATATTATTTTAATTGGCTGTTCATTATCTGTTTTCCAGATTTTTTGTCTGCTTATTAATGGATTTTAGCGGTCTCTAGGATTTTTTATTTTTTCAGTATTCAGACTCTCGAAAAAGTAATCTTTTTTGGTTAAGGCTGCATCAGCTAGCGTCGAGATGATTTTGCTAGATAAGCCAGGCAAATTGAGCTAGGTAAATTGCAAATGTTGCGTGGAAAAGGACTTATGTGGACAAGTTTAATCAGTGCCCTCTTGACTGGATTGCTGTTTTTTACTATTTCGAGTGAATACCAGGGTTACTGGGCTATTCAACTATTTGATGCGGTGCATATTGAAGTAGATGGACGCTCATCAGACTAATCCGCCAGACTGAACTCTTATGGAAGGACTCCTCTGTCCAATCATGTCTGCGGGAAAAGTTTACGCAAAGCGTCAGACCGCCAACGTTGGGGGTCTGACGCTTTGCCCACGGATGAATTGTTTACGAGATGGGCGGCGGGGAACCTGACGGAGCTCGCAAGCATTGTCGTGAGGCTTGACTGAATTTTAAGGCCTGGCATAAAACCCTAGATGGGTGGCGACCGGGCGCTGTCGCATCGGCAGCTTAGTATGAATGGGGGCATTTAGCGCCTTGGGACCTGAGGGGGTCTCTATTACCAAAGTGGTAGACCCGCCCCCGTCTAAATTGAGAGCAGTCTCGACCCCCAGGGCTAGAAACACCTCAGCCAGCTCGGCCTCCGTCAGGCCTTCGCTGTATAGCGGTTGTTTGCCGTCTACCACCACCAACCAGAGCTGGGTGCCATCAGCGTTGAGCCCCACTGCAACTCGAGCATAGGGTTTATCTTGGGTCTGGACCTTAGAATCAATTGCAGAAACCCCATCAGCAACCAGGATTGCCTTACCGGCTACGGCATGAGCGGTATCCGCAGGGCAGGTCCCCGTTTGATCAATTTGGGCAGACTGCTCTGGGCCAAAGCAGAGGGCAGGCCATTGGCTCTGAGATCTAGAGTACTGCTGTTGATTGGAGATGGCCGCTCCGATCACATTGACTCGATCACCCGTGTGTGGAGAATACCGCCAGGGGGTCTCTTCTGAAAATTGTGAAAAATAGTTCGCGTTGATAGCAAGCTGTACACCAGAGGTCTCTAGAAAGTCTGAGGTCTTGGCCGCGTGGACATCTCGCTCGTCATCCCCAGACGCCCCTGGGGTTACCAAAGTCTCAATGCCCGCGGATTGCAAGTCAATTGCCACGGTATGGATCACATGGGGGCGAGGCGTGGTCTGGATAGTGCGCTCATAAGTGATGCCTTGAAACAGGGTTTGTGCTGATGGTTTTAGCGGAGGGCGACGAAAATGTAAGCTGCCATAGCTGACCAGGGGGACGGCCAGTAGCCCCGCGCAGATTACTTGCCAGCGGTTCGCTTGTCGGTGGTCAGTTGTGGACGTGGCGTCTGATTGAGGCACGGGGTGAAATGGAAGGTTCAGTCTTTAACTTCAGGCGAATAGTGGGGCATTTCATACGAGAAGTCATAAAACCAGTGTGTATCCCATCGAGGAACATTCAAAATCATCTCAAAAAACATCTGATCAAACCCTATGGGC
>JBCCRZ010000687.1:0-3485 GCA_039200855.1 Cyanobacteria bacterium P01_D01_bin.44
ATTGTCGGTCAGGAAAATATTCCGACCAGTGGTCCGGTGGTTTTTGCGCCGACCCATCGCTCTCGCTGGGATGCCCTATTAGTGGGATTAGTGGGCCATCAGGCAACGGGCCGCTATCTGCGATTTATGGTGACGGCGGATGAATGTGAAGGCCTACAGGGCTGGGCGATCAGACGGCTGGGCGGGTTTCCGGTGGATGTGAGACGACCTGCGATCGCAACCCTACGCCATGGGCTGCAGCTGCTCAAGAGTCAGCAAACCCTGGTAATTTTTCCCGAAGGGGATATTTTTCGTGAAAAGCAGGTACAGCGTCTCAAACCGGGGCTGGCCCGACTGGCGCTGCAGGCGGAACATTCGACTCCCAATCTAGGGGTAAAAGTGCTGCCCATTTACCTCGACTACGATAGCCCGCGCCCTAGTCGAGGCAGCAGCGTTGAAGTGCGCATTGGCAAACCCCTGGATGCTCAAAGGTACACATCCTCCGGTTCGGCTAAGCAGCAGGCAATGCGGTTGACTACGGATCTGAAACAAGCCTTAGAATCCCTGGCTAATATTAATCAGCTTCTGGAGCTAGCGGCATAGACAGGCGAGCCATGGCGAATGCGCCATTTCAGCCGCTGTTACACCTCGCAGGCCGAGGCGATAATTTGTTGTTGCATATCGGCCAGTTCAGCGGATGGAGTTTCGATACTAAAGAATGCTTGAATCGCATCCAACGGCATGCCTTGCTCGATAAAGTAGTCACACGACTTGGAAGGTTAGCTAGGTTTTCCATCTAGGACAATAGGCGGACTGTCGTTGGAAAAGCCCGATGCATTGTCCGCTCGTTGGGATTGGCTCTACCCTACAAGGGTTTCTGCAGAACTATCGTCAGGTCTTTTGCCGACAGGCAGGGTTTGACCATGTCAGTCGTTATATCAATGGCCTGTTGTTAAGCCCAAATAAGACTCTACAAGGAATATACGCTCAAATCGTCTGGCCAGAGGGAACCCAGGTGAGCCGCCGAGCGATGCATGAATCGGTGTTCGAATCGCGATGGAGTCGCGATGAGCTCATGCGTCGACATCGGGCACTGGTTGCTCCCCGCTATCGAGGTCGTGGGCGAGCGGTGATTAGTCTGGACTGGACCTATTCGTATCATCCCTACAGCCGCAAGATCTATGGAGCCAAGGCCGCCTATGATTATGTGCATGGTGGATGGAGTCGCTATCAAACAGTGGTCACCGCTGCCATCGCCAATCCCCATCGGGTGGATGGCTTAGTGGTTGAGGTGCAACAGCCCAATTATCAGAAAGCGGAGTTGGCGTATTTAGCGATGACACAACGAGAGCATTACGAACAACTTGACCAGGTGCGAGAGCGATTGCTGGAATTACTCCATTACTATTTACACCAACAAAGCTATCAGAAACGAACGGAGATGGTGGTTGAGAGTGTTCGCACTATCGAATCCGAAGGGCAGTACCCTCAAGCAGATTATGCCTTTGACCAGGGCGTGTTGACTCGTCCGTTAACCGAACTGATTGAATCTAAAGGTAAACATTGGGTCAGTGAGATTGAACGGACGCGACTGATTATGTGGAACCACACCTGGCAACAGGTACAACACGTGGCTCAACACCTTAAAGAGAGTCATTCTGAGAGTTTTCGACACAAAAACGTTCGTTGCCGAAACGGTCAATATCGAGAAGTTTGGGCCTTTACCAAAGTTGTTCGTCTCAAAAAATATGGTCGCAAACGTATTGTCATTGTTCATGAAACTCAAGACCTCAGTGATAACCCTCGTTTTCTCTTAACCGACGCCCTGCATTGGGATGCTAACCGGACCTTTTCTACCTGGACCTTTCGATGGCCGATAGAAACCTTTCACGAGTTTGCCAAACAGCTGACGGGCTTTGAAGACGCTCAGCTCCGCAACGAGGAAGCGGTCAAACGCCACTTCTGCTTAAGTTGTATAGCGCAGTCTGTCCTTCAGCAAGCCAGCTGTTGTGGTCAAAAATCTGAGCGGTTTGACTTTGCTGATGACCATGAGCAACCTATCGGCCAGCGACTTTACTCGTTGTCTCGGGATGCTTTCGAACAGGTGGTCCAGTTGATTCATCGACTCACGGGGCAAGGGCAATCGGTTGATTGCATTATGGAGGTCCTGATGCCGAGCTAACCCCCATCCCACAAGTTATTTTTCTCTGCTCGTAACCTTCCAAGCCGTGTTAGATAGCAGCATTGATTTTCAATCGACGTTTCCCTACATCGATTTAGTGCCTGCTGAAAAGGCATTTCCCTACATCCAAGACAGCATAGAAAAGGCCCACCTTGAGCTACGGGATGAAGAGCAGATTTAGACGTCGAAAGTCAGCTGTTTGAGATGGGCCAGGGAAACGCTGCGAATGAGGTTGTGCTGTTTGAGCAGTACCTGGCTGTCTTCGGTTATCTCTTCGACCAGGTAGCGATCGCGCAAAATATCCAGTGCTGCCATCTGCTCAGCCTCTGATTGTTGCCAGTCTTCTAGATGACTGAGCCACCAGTCATCAGGGACAGGACAGCGATAGACCGCCGCTTCGCACATTAGGATGTAGGCATATTTGGCATCCTGAAGCAGCCGCTGAAAGGTTTGCTCTAGGCGCTGCTGCACATTACGGCGTAGGGCACGGGTAAAGCGATCGAGCTGCCATTTGTCATCTGCACCTGTGGTGTGACCTTCGGCGGCGGCTGCGATAGCCTTTTCCACTGCTTCAATTTCATGGCCGTAGCGTTGCCAATAGGCAGCAATATTGCCATAAAACGGATGACTGCCAATTTCACCGATGATGATCCGCAACGCCAGGGGATGACCTTCGTAGGCTTTACCGATTCTGAGTAGCTTGGGCTCAGCCTCTGGGGTCAGTCCTGTTGCTAGGAACAGCGACTCTTGCTCAGCTTCTGATAAGCCTCTTAAGGTTTGGCCATGCCAAAAGTTTTGGTAGCGGGAGCCAATCTGCACAATTTGAGTGGGCAGCTCTTGGGATGTGAGGATGAAGCGGCTTTGAAATCTATCGCTGGCTAGAACGGCTCTGAAAAAAGCCACAAAGCCATCGTCTTTAAATTCACTCCAGCCATCTTGCTCATTACCGGTCAGAATTTGCTCAAGGGAATCTACCAAAATCAGGTACGGTGCTGTTTGTAAATGCAGCACCAGACGACGCGCCAGTACCTGTGAATCACTGCGGTCTTCAGGGGTGACAGCTTGTCCACAGGTTTCCAGCAATCGGGCAGCAACACTTATAAAGTCCGCTGATTTCTCCTGATCATCAAAATTCACTCTCAGCAGCTGAGGAGTATTGTCTCTCAGATCGACCGATAGTCTTTCTGCCAAAGCAGTTTTACCCACACCGGCAATACCGGTGATTAACATCAGACGGCAAGGCCCTTTAAGCCTTGTGGCTAGCTCCGACGTCAGAGATTCTCTCCCGACCCAGAATGGATCGTAGGCAAAAAAATTATTGAAG
>JBCCRZ010000688.1:0-3484 GCA_039200855.1 Cyanobacteria bacterium P01_D01_bin.44
CGCTCAGGGACCAGGGTCAATGGCCCATAGTTCAAAATTTCGCTATGCTTGGCGGCCTGGGGAATGCGATCGGTACGCCTTAAAAGCGCCCGCACCCGAGCCAGCATCTCTTCTAGCTCAAAGGGCTTGGTCAAATAGTCGTCTGCCCCTGCGTTAAACCCATCCACCTTATCCTGGGTTTCGCCCAACGCGGTCAGCATCAAAATCGGAATATCGGAGGTGCGGTCATCGCGCCGAACCCGCTGACAAACAGTCAAGCCGTCTACCTTTGGCAACATCAAGTCAAGCATGACCAGATCTGGCAGTAGCTGGACCGCCAACGCTTGACCTTTGACCCCATCAGTCGCCTGGCTCACATCGTACCCAGCCATCTCGAGGTTGACTGAGACCAATTCTAAAATCGCTGGGTCATCATCGATGACAAGGATACGTGGCATTGTTAAATCGGGTGTTGCTGTAAGTTACTGAATATATCTGACTTTAAACAAAGCCCCAGTTTATAGTAGACCTTGGGAAAAGCTGCTTATGCCATGTGACGTAGGCAATCCGCCCATATCTACGGTTATTATCTGGAGAATTCGAAAAATTTGCTAAAGTTTAAGCTTTAATTCAAATTGCCACAAAAAGGCCCTAATAGGACACAACGTTAGAACTACTTGACATAAACATCTATAAATCAGTGTCCGTGTCAAATAAGTTCGTAAACTTTAGTAAAGTTCTGCTAAGCACTACGGTAGCACATGCCGCAGGCCAATGCACCTGTGCAAAGACCCTTCGGCAGCGCTTAGCCAGAAAAAGCTATTCAAATCAACTCCCCAGGTAGGATTCGAACCTACGACCAATCGGTTAACAGCCGACCGCTCTACCACTGAGCTACTGAGGAATGCGTTTCCTATATTACGCAAAACGATCACACTTTGGCAACCGCTTCTGTTTGTGATGCTGATCACATTTTTCTGGAGTTAGCTGGGGATGCATCAGACTTGGAATTGCGGGCGGGATAGCTACAAAGGTGAGGAGTGGGAACCGCGAAGAGCCTGGTAGTCAATCCCAGACGCCTTGTCTGAGTTTGGCAAGCTTTGCCTGGGCTTCGGGATTCAAAGACGCAGATAAAAACCGCTTATTGGACTGCTTAGCTGGCTTTTGGCGACGCTTAACCCGCCGTTGTGAAAACTGAACATCGCTGGCGAGCTGATGGGTTGACATCCATTCGGCCCCATAGCCGACTACGGTTAGCTGCTGAGCGCGATCAGAGGTCGCGACTATCAATCGAGATTGAAATTTGCGGGCATCTTTACGAAACAGCGCACATGCTCGCTCGATGTAGGAATCTGCGGTTTGGCCAAAACGGGTGTAGTGAATCGACAGATGCTGAGTGACCGTCTCTTGCCGATGGGGCTGGCGCTGACCATAGGCATCAAAGACAAGCCAGGTCTCAAAGGCTTTGAACGCACTGTAGTTAGCAAGGTCTTCGGCGAGCTGATTACGGGCAGGCCCCAGCCCTTCGCGATCGCGCAGACGGATTAGCTCAGGCCAAGCACCGACGACGTTATATCCATCGACAAGAAGAATGGCTTCGGCGGCGGAGCTGGCCATGGTAAGGAGCGCTGGCAAAAAACTTTACTTAACACTATTTTAATCATTGAGCCTGCGGACGCAAGCAGGTTTTGCCGATTTCCTTAAATTTTGGCTGTGATATTACAGGTTGTGATACTTATGCTGTGACTTTATCGAGAGCAGCGCGGCTCTAGGTTAAGCATGTAGCTCAATCAACCGCTTTTTAATAGTCTGAGGATCGCCCTGGGCGACGACATGCCCTTGATCGAGCAGAAAAGCGCGATCACAATAATCTAACTCCATCAATCGATGGGTCACCCACAGGGCAGTCAGTCCCTGGCTTTTGACCAGATTTCGCACCTGGGTGACTAAGTCTATCTGACTATCGGGGTCAAGTAGAGCCGTAGGCTCGTCCAAAAGCAAGAGTTTGCAATGCTGAGCCAGGGCCCCTGCGATCGCAACCCGCTGTTTTTGGCCACCGCTGAGGGCATAAATGGGGCGACGCTGCAACGGCAGTAAATTGACCGCCGTCAAAGCTGTGGCCACCCGCTGCTGGATTTGCGCCGGCATCAGCCGCTCGGCCACCAAGCCAAAAGCCACATCAGCCCCCACTGTCGGCATCACCAGTTGATGATCAGGATTTTGAAAAACAAATCCTACGGGTCCCTGCAGATCAACTTGCCCTTCCTGACGCTCGAGCAGACCTGCGAGCAACCGTAGCAAGGTTGACTTACCGCTGCCATTGGTACCCAACAGCATACAAAACTCACCCTGCTCGACCTCAATAGAGCAGTCTTTCAAAACCGAAGCCCCCGACGGCCATCGAAAATCGAGACCAGCCACTCGAATCGCAGGCAGGCGGCTCGAAGCCTGAATACTAGAGTTTGCCATTGACTCGCCTTAACCGTAACTAGCCACCCTACTCAGCCGACATGGCAAAAAAGCCGGGTGCTTTACCAGACGAAGACGTGCCCGATTTCTCATAAACCTGGACAGCGGCCAGCTCACTCACCAAGACCGAGACCTTTTTGCCTTCCTGCTTATCACAGGTCAGTTCTACCATGACGGGCTGCCCTGAATTCAGCGCCTTGGTCAGCATGTCGTAGGCTGACTGAGCAGCTTCAGCCGTTTCTTTTTGAACCGAGAGCGGTAGGGCCGTGTGTTTTAGCGCGAGCTCAACAATATACATATGGCATCGAAATATATAGCGGCACAATTCTAGCTTGCAGGGTGCGCTTTCTAGTATGACAAGAATCAGCATAGGCTGCTGAGTCAAGATGGCTGTCAACGCTGAGGCAGGATCATGCTCCCTTAGCCAGAATGCAATCGTCAGCTACCCATCGTCAGCTACCCAAGGACGCTGACCCTGCCCATTGGACACGGGAGAAACTAAATCGTCTCAGGTTTGGCGACAACCAGGCCTTGTCAAGAGGGATAAGGTTTAGTTTCTTAAGAAAATCTAGATTTTTACTACAATTTAACGACTGACCACTGAATCCCTTCCGTACCAGCTCTTTCCAATTCAAATCCCGCGCCACTTTCTTCTGAAAGTGGCGCGGGATCAGCAAAGTGAGGCGGTCTGAGACATCGCATCAGCTGCATTTCTCAAATTAGACCCATGTGATTTTCTAGAAAGGAACCGTATAATGAGGCCAACGGTAAAGTTTAGTAAACACTACTCATAATTTGTAGCTGTTCCGCGATCGCGGATTCGCACTCTATATTATTTTTCTGTGGGTAGTGCGCTTAACTGTTTGTTGATTAGTCTGTTTGGAGAATTTCCCAAATGACCATAGCAATGGGACGCACGCAGTCAGGTGGAGGATGGTTTGACGTCCTCGACGACTGGCTGAAGCGTGATCGATTTGTCTTTGTGGGCTGGTCAGGTTTGCTGCTGTTTCCGTGCGCCTTTTTGGCGGTGGGGGGC
>JBCCRZ010000689.1:0-3454 GCA_039200855.1 Cyanobacteria bacterium P01_D01_bin.44
CAAATTTTGGCTACCTCAACAAGCTGAAATTATCCTGCATGGTCGATGTCAATGGGCTGCCGGTAGCTGGGCCAATTTTGCCAATTCAATCCTCACCGCTGGGTTGGCCTGACCTTATCCCACAATTCTGCTTTGCTCCCCTTTGAAACTGAGCCAGTGGTCAATTTATATCAAAGTCTAAAAAGTCTTATTCTCAAAAGCATTAGACAATATCAAAAACTCTCTAAAGTTGTCTTCTCTCAAAAATATTGAACGATTCCAACTAGGCTGTAGCTTCCTACTCTGCAAGTATTCATCACAGACTTGCTGTATAGCAACAGTCTTTTTGAACTGCAATATATATCAGCGATAGGTTTTACGTTTTTGACTGTAAACCTCCAATATGCTCCTGATCGAGCGTAATACCCCTGATATATTGGTGAAGGTCTAATAAAGACTCCCCCCGTTTAGAAACCATAAGGAGCGCACCCATGGGTCTGCTGTCAGGCTTAAACAATTACACCACCACCGGCAGCGTGTCAGCGGCTATCTTTGGCGGCGGCAATGCCAGCATCCATTTCAATAACTTTCAAACCGACGCGACTGCCAGCGACTTGCAGGTCTATCTCACCATTAACGGCAAGCTTGAGAAGCGCAAGCTTGAGCTTGGCCCAGTGCCTGAGAACGACGGATCGTTTGATGTAGATCTGCCCGACGGCACCGACGTCAGTCTGTTTAACACCATCGTGATTTATTCCCCGGAGGCAGAGGCGGGTGTGGGGAGTGGGACGATTCCCTAATTTGATTAGAGGGTAGAGGGTAGAGGGTGGTGGGTAGTGTGACAAGAGACAGGTCGAAGATGGAGAGGGTAAGGTAGGTAGGGAAGGGTAGAATTAATACCCTTTATATTCCTCCATCACCCTCTACCCATTACTCATCACCCATTACCCATTACCCTCTACCTAAATCAATACCCCCAAAATCATCCCAGCCAATAAGATAAACCCGACGCCAACATTCTGCCGAAAAATCTGCGCGTAGACTCTGGGGGGTTGGTGGTGGCGGGCCAATTTGCGATAGTGGGTAAACCAAAAGCCAATGGCCGCTAGCCAGGTTAGCCAAAACGGTAGACTTAGGGACATATTTACCCCGAGCCACAGCAGCATAATCGTGGTTCCTAAGAAAAAGAATCCCACGGCCTGGGGCGCACTGTTCCCAAAAAACAACGCGCTGGAGTTAACGCCCAGCTGCTTGTCATAGGCTCGATCAGGAATGGCATAGACCGTATCAAACCCGAGGGTCCAGAGCACCGTCGCGCCCCAGAGAAACCAGGCCGGGGCCGAGAGCGTCCCAGTTACTGCACTCCAGGGGATTAACACGGCGAACCCCCATGCGATCGCAAGCACCAGCTGCGGCACTGGAAAATATCGCTTAGCCAGGGGATACAAAATAATCACCGGCACCGCCGCGACACAGAGGCCAAAGCTCAGCCACGTCAGATAGCGCGTCAGCACAAACGCACAGGCAAAGGCGATTAACATCACCACAATGCCTGTGCGCACCGACAGCGCCCGAGACGCCAGGGGTCGTTTTTTAGTGCGCTCTACCTTGGGGTCAATGTTGCGGTCCCATAGATCATTCACCACACAGCCCGCTGCGCTCGTCGCCAGGGACCCCACCACAATTACCGCCAGCAACTCCAGCGGCGGCTTACCCCGTCCTGCCAAAAATAACGCCCAAAGGGCAGGCACCATCAAAATCAAACGACCCGCCGGTTTATCCCAACGAATCAACCGCAAAATCGTCAACCAGACCGGCTCAGATCTGACTTGAGGGGGGTGCTCAACCATAAAGAGTTTATATATCTGTAAAACGTAGCTTACTTAAGAATATCTTTCTTATTTACGAAAGAGTAGGGGGCAGGTGGAAGCTTTATATGGGTTGATTTAGTTTTTAATACTAAAAGGTCATCTAGTATTTGCCCATAGAATCTGTATTTAGGCGAAGGGCGAAAGGCGTATAGCCCAAAGGGCATTCAAGAAAAGCATAGCCTTAGCGAAGCCATGCCTTTTAGGCTATTGCCCACAGGGCCATAGGCCGAAAGGGGAGGCAGCAGTCAACAGGATGTCAGCCTGCCCTGGATAATCCCAAGGTATCCCCGAGCTCCTTATTTTCTTACTCCCTTATCTTCCCCATCTCCGGGATCTAGCTATCTATAGGTTCTCTCCCCCCTTCCCCTTGTCCCTTTCGCCCTTCGCCCTAACTTCAAATATGAATTTCGTAAGATCATCCGAAATCCCTGCCTTATTTTTGGTTATAATAACCATAAGTCTTCGAGGAAACTTGGATGGAAGACCAAGCGTTATTGATTCAACCGGATGAATACGGTCTACTGACCGATCTGTATCAGCTCACTATGTCGGCCTGCTATGTCGGCGAAGGGCTGGACCAGCGGCGGGCCAGTTTTGAGCTGTTTGCCCGGCGCTTACCCGAGGGCTATGGCTATTTGATTGCGGCGGGGCTGGCCCAGGCGCTGGAATATTTAGAGCGCTTTCGGTTTACTCCCGAGCAGATTGATGCCCTGCAAAAAACTGAGATATTTGCCCATGCCCCAGAGGCTTTCTGGTCCCTGTTGATCCATGGTTGCTTTGAGGGGGATGTGTGGGCGGTGCCCGAGGGCACGGCGGTGTTTGCCAATGAGCCGCTGCTGCGCATCGAAGCTCCCCTATGGCAGGCTCAGTTGGTCGAAACCTATCTATTAAATGTGCTGAACTATCAAACCCTGATTGCCACGCGGGCGGCGCGACTACGGGATGTGGCCGGGCCAGAGGCAATGCTGCTTGAGTTTGGCACCCGACGGGCGTTTAGCCCCCAGGGGGCTCTATGGGCAGCGCGGGCAGCTCTAGCCGGGGGGCTGACGGCGACCTCTAATGTGCTGGCGGCGCTCAAATTGGGGCAAAAGCCAGTCGGTACCATGGCCCATGCCCTGGTGATGGCCATCGGGGCAATTGAGGGCAGCGAAGACGATGCCTTTGAGGCGTTTCATCGCTACTTTCCGGGGGCACCGCTGCTGATCGATACCTACGATACAGTGGAGGCGGCCCAACGACTAGCGAAAACAGTGAACCAGGGAGCGACCCTGGCTGGAGTTCGCCTAGACTCAGGGGACCTGGCGGCGCTGTCAAAACAGGTGCGATCGCACCTGCCCCATACCTCTATCTTCGCCAGCGGTGACCTGGATGAGCAGATTATCGTTAACCTTAAGCAGCAGGGGGCCTGTATTGATGGCTACGGCCTCGGTACCAAACTGGTCACGGGGGCACCCGTTAACGGCGTCTATAAATTAGTTGAGATTGATGGCATCCCCGTGATGAAAGAATCCAGCGGTAAGATGACCTATCCTGGGCGCAAGCAAATCTTCCGACGAGTCGAGCAGGGTCAGTCCCTGGGCGATCGACTGGGGCTGGCGGATGAA
>JBCCRZ010000690.1:0-3439 GCA_039200855.1 Cyanobacteria bacterium P01_D01_bin.44
CCTCAGAGGGATAAGGCCATCCAATCGGGGACAGGGTTTTGCTGCGCGCCACTAGGATTTACCTGGGGACGAGCACGCTATTTACTCGCATACACCTTGCAGATCTTATTTCTCTCTGCTCGCAACATTCCAAGTCGTGTTATCATCTGCCATTATTCTGGATGTGACAATTCAAAGGGCGGAATGTGGGTTTAAAGCAAGCTACTGGTCAGGATTTTATTGTTTTTGGAAAAGTTCGGGTTGCAGACATTCTGACGCCAGAGTCAGGTTTGAAGCGTGCCGACTGGCAACGAGCTTTTAATAAGATTTCAGCCAAGCATTTTGACTATGTTCTTTGTCATAGGGATAGCCTCAAAGTTGAAGCTGTTGTAGAGCTAGATGATAAAAGCCATCAAAAAGACAAAAGGATTCAGAGAGATCGCTTTCTAGAACAAGCTGTAGAATCAGCAGGTTTGTCGCTGATAAGGATCCCAGCGAAGCCGACTTACTCAATTGAAGACATTAGGGTAAAAATCAATCAAGCGTTAGCATAACACTCATTCCCGTGACGACCCCGACTGGTTGTTCAATGCAGAGCAGCAGGTTTGATTGGCTGAGTTGATAAATACTTGGCGAACTAAACGAGATCAGGGCCAATCTCTGACATCTGCTGAAAAAGCTGAGCTAAAGGCTCTGATTGAAGCAGAATTGAAAGCGGCTACAGCTCAAACATTAATAAGAAAGCGCCAGAGCTGACGCCCTGACGCTTGACACTAAGCACTTGGTAGATACACACTTACAGCCCAAACTGGGCTCTGACCTGCTCAACAGGCTGATTCCAAAGCTGCTCGGGCTGCCAGGTGTCGGGGTCAAAGCGGCTGTGGTGACCTCGATAGTATGCCTGCCGCAGTCGCTTGCCTACGTTTTGGCAAAACAGTTTGCCCTTTGGCTGGTGCATCTGACGAGCGACTGCATTGAGTAGCCCAAAGCCGATTACCAGATGCACCAGGCGAAACTTAGCCCCGAGTAAAAAGGCTTGCACTTCAGCCTCTCCAATGGGGTCAACGCCATAGCCCGTGAGCACATGGATGCCGTCGTGGAGCTGCTGCCGCCGGGGGCCGGCTGTAATCGGCTTTAGCTGATGCGTGTCCAGGGTGTCGGCCCAGAGGCGACCAAAGGTGCCGACGGGGAGTTGACTCAGGCTGGTAATATCCACAATCTGAGGAACGCTAAGTCCCAACTGTTCACTCATGTGAGCGGTTATCTGGAGGAAACGCTCTGCTCTGTGGCTGCTGGCGTAGGTCATTGCCTTAGCGTCTCCTAGCTTTGTGCCCGACGAAAGCCGCCGCGGTTGCCTTGAACTTCATCTCGACCCCGTCGGCCCTGACGGCCTTCACGACGTCCTTGCCGTGTCTCTTGAAGCTGTTGTTTTTGGTCTTCGGTGAGTACATTGCTGACAGATTCCCGTGATGATTCCATAATCTCGCGAATCTCAGTACGCTGTGTCTCTGAGAGATCGAGATCACGCATGGCCTGACGAAAACCACCCTCGTCTGTGGCAGCACCTTGTAGGGCACTGCGCTGCTCATCGGTAAGCACCGCTTCTATCTGGCTGCGGGTATTAGCCCGAATGGTATCAATCTCTGCCTGTTGCGCATCGGTGAGGTTCAAGTTTGCCAAGGCTTGACGACCGCCTTCTCCACCCCAGCGATCGCCTCTGGCCGCTTGCAGCTGTTGCTGCTGCTCTTCGGTCAACACCGCCTGAAAGTCTTCGCGGGAAGCCTGCATGATGCTGCGGGCTTGTTGCTTTTGATCTTCTGACAGGTTCAAACTTCGGACCGCTTGACGGAACGGGGTCCCACTATCCAGACTGGTTTGGAGCGAGGTGCGCTGGTCTGCGGTCAAAATGTCTTCGAGCTGATCGCGGACATTGGCTTGGAGGGTGTCAAGCTCCGCCTGTTGCTGTTCGGTGAGGTTCAGCGACTCGAGCGCCTGGGGGGGCAGGGCTTGGGCGGGGAATGCCTTGATCAGGGTTGGCAGGGCAATTAGGGTTGCAATCGCAATACCACTGGTCATCAATGCACGTAAGTTGAGCTTCATCGCAATTTCTATGTGTAGGATGATTTCATCGTAGGCGGCAACCCCTCCCATTGCCCGCTAGCAAAGGTCACGAGTTAAACCATGACTTTCGTCACGAGTGCCCTTAAACAATGAATTGTTAAAAATGAGATAGGGGTACAATCGCTACAGATTCTGGATAGCGTCTCTACATTAGCCACGACCCACGACTCACCTTTTGCCCTGTAGCCCTGCGGGATGGCTACGCTTTTCTTGAATGCCCCTTGGGTTTTAGGCTGACGCTTTTCTTGAATGCCCCTTGGGCTATGCGCCCTTCCCCCTTCCCCCTTCCCCCTTTCCCCTTTCCCCTTTCCCCATGCCTCATCCCATTCAATTTAAAAACCATCCCTTCCGGTTCTTGCTTTATCTTGAGTGGGCGCTGCTTGCGATCGCAATTACCAGCTTCTTCACCCCCAACCCACCCCCCCAGGCAAGCCCGCCTGGCTTACGCTTACTGCTGCCCCAGTTTCCACTGGTGTCGCTGACCTGTATTTTCCTATTTGGGCTGCTGGGGCTTTATTTGCCGACGGGGCGTCTGGTGACTCGACTGGGACACACGGCACTGCAAGTGTCATTAATTGGAGTGACCTCGCTAGTGGAGCTATCCGGGGGGCGGCTGTTCCCATTTATGTATCTGGTGCTGGTGATCCGCAGCTGTTTTATGTTTGGGCTCACTGGGCGGATTGCAACCACAGGGTTTTCGTTTTTGTTGTTTTTGGCGGCGTTGCAGATACGCATCCAGCTGATTACTGCAGTGTTACCTCGTCGGGTAGCGCGGCGGCTTGGGGGCATGCTGATAAATGTACAACTCAACCTGATCTTTTTATTCGGTTTGACATTGGTATTTGTTTTATTGTTGGTGAATGCCTTATTGACCGAGCGACAAAGCCAAGAAGAGCTACGGCGCGCTAACGAACAGCTGCGAAAGTCTTCCCGAGAAATTGAGCGATTGGCCATGGCCCAGGAGCGTAGCCGCATCGCTCGAGAGATTCATGATTCGTTGGGGCATTCCTTGACGGCGCTGAATATCCAGTTGGAGGGGGCACTTAAATTGGCCCAGAGAGATCCAGTGCGATCGCAAACCTTTCTGGCTGAGGCCAAACGACTCGGCTCGGTTGCCCTGCGAGATGTGCGCCAGTCGGTGGCAGCGCTGCGGGTAGATGCACTACAGGGACAGTCCCTGGCGGTGGCCATCAATACGCTGCTTGAGAACGTACAGCAGGCTACCAGCCTAAACTTAAGCCGTGACATTCAGCTGCCAGATACTGAGCTGCCCAACCCGATTCGAGTCGCGCTCTATCGGATTTTGCAGGAGGGACTGACCAATATAGTCAAACACGCC
>JBCCRZ010000691.1:0-3425 GCA_039200855.1 Cyanobacteria bacterium P01_D01_bin.44
CAGGATGGATTGGGATGGATGTTCACAGGCCTCAACCGTGTTTTTGAATTTGAGCGTCTTTTTCATAACGTTAACGGTAAACTCTTTCAATGGCCTCACTATTGCAAAAACAACCCGCAGAAAACATCCCGAAAGGTTCAGATTTATTCAGGTAAATACTCATATTTATTCAGGTTTATTTCGGGTGGGAAGGCGATGGCCCGGCGCGTGTCCAGGCTGACCAGCAGGCCAGTTGCCAGGGACCGAGCGATCGGTTCGCCCGTGACAACATTGAACTGGTCATGCCGCAGGGTCACTGTACGGCTGCGCAGCTTCACGATACGAGACACTTGTTTAACGGCAATCCCTGGTTTCAATGATGACAAGATCACCATGGACAAGTTGACCACCATGCAGCCCCAACGATGAGATTGCAACACATCACGACTGAGCTCCATCACCTGCCATGCGATCGCCGCACCATCGCCGAAAAGGCCGACATGTAATCGATTGAGGCAATGGCCTGCGGCATCAACGTCGGCAGGGCCGATAGTGATGCCGCCACTGGCAAACCCCCCCGCTCTGAGAGCGTCCTCTTCTGTCTTTGGGGCATCGGCGTTTGGATTCTCACCAGGATTGTCGAAACGGGGTTCAAAGGGGCGGGAGGGGATGGATAAGTTCTGCGGTTGCCAGGGTGATCGATCGATTGTGGAGGCAAGTAATTGTCCACTGGATGCCGCTAATAGCCGATGGCCGATGGCATACCCCTGAGGATAGTCTTCAATCAGCGCACTTTCTATAACCAGAGGTTGTTCGGCTTGGGCCTCGCCATGAAACCGCAGGGTTAAACGTTGTTCCCAATCAGGTGGGCGAACCAGATTAGCTACCCTGGCAAATTCGGCTGCAGCCTGTTGAAATCGATCGGCATAGAATTGGGCATTCATATGTTCATTTTCATCACACTCCCATTGCTGCACCCTTGAGCAGTGTGTACAAATTGGTGACATCTTAGTTTTTCTCAGTGTCCTGATACTTCAAATCCGACCGCCTGATCACCTGCTGGAATCGCCAGATGAATAGGCCGGCAACCACTGCGATCGCAACCGACTGACCGATCCATAGCCCAACACTCCCCATTCCCAGGCGAAATCCCAGACCGTACCCGAGCGAGAGCCCCACGCCCCAAAAGCCCAAGATATTCAATATTGTGGGCACCTGGGTATCTTGGAGCCCCTGCAGAGCCCCATACACCGCCTTCTGGAGACCATCCAGGATCTGTGCGATCGCGGCAATCGTCAGCAGGGGCAAAGCCAGATTAACAATCGGTGCATTGTCTGGATTTTGCACATTCAGGTAGAGCCCAATAACCTGAGTGGGAAATAGCAAGAAGACACTTGAAAAAACAATGGTCACTAGGGTAGTGAGGGTGATACTAACCCAGGTGGTCTGTTGAATGCCGGCCAGCTCGCGCCGTCCCAGCCATTGCCCCACTCTCACGGTCGTTGCCTGAGAGAGACCCAACGGCACCATAAAGGCCACAACAATCGATTGAAAGACGACCTGATGGGCCGCCAAAATATCGGTGCCCAGTGTCCCCATCCAAACCGTGATCACCGTAAAAAAGCCCGTTTCTAACCCACAAAAAAGACCAATGGGCACCCCCACCCTCACTAATTGCCAGATAATCCGGGGGCAAATGCGATGCAGTCCTTGAAGAATCTGATAGTCTTTTAGCGCTGGATGGAGCAGCACATAGAGCGCCAGCGCAATGAACATGCCCCACCAGGTCAGCGTCGTTGCCAGTGCCAGCCCGGCCAACCCCATGTTGGGAAAGCCCCATTTGCCAAAGCCTAATATGTAGTTGCCGAGAATGTTAAATACGGTGCCTGTCGCCGCAATCACGATGATTGGCTGGGTTTGAGACAGGGCAGAGATCCCAAACCGCAGCGCCATAAACCCGACCGCAGGAAACAAGCTCCAAAGCATAATGTCGAGATAGGTCTTAGCCAGCACCACCGTGGTTTCAGCCTGACCGGTATGGCGCATCCAGGTCTCCGTATGTGCGGTCACCATCATGACCGGGATTGAAACCAGCAGGGCCAACCATAGCCCCTGGCGGATAATCTGCTGGATGCGCGGTTTTTGGCCTGCACCGAAGGCCTCAGCCACAAGTGGACTCACCCCCATTACAATACCGCTGGCAATGATTATGATTGAAATAAAAATAATGGCGGCCAATCCACCAGCCGCCAGCACCTCAGGTCCCATCCGACCCATCATCAGGGTGTCGGCAAACCCTGTGGCCGATTGGACAACCTGAGCGCTGGCCAGGGGCACGGCAAGTTTTAAGAACGCCAGCACTTCAGTACGGAGACGGTTTTTGCTCGAAATGGCAATCATGGTTAACGGCCTTAGGACGATAAAGCCCAGCAAACGCTCTCTGACTTTCTGAGCAGGGGGCTACTATGCACACATCTCGATTTGCAGCTCAAATTCCTGCATTACCCCCCTCAATCCCCCCTTACCAAGGGGGGAAATCAAGTTCTCCCCCTTGCCAAGGGAGAGTTAGAGGGGGTCTGAGATGGCTTTGTAAACAAAAAGATGACTTGTGTATCCTTAGTAGGAGCAGGAGGAGAGAATGAGACTACCGGCGAATACCTTCAATGATGCTGACCTCACGAATACCTTCAATGATGCTGACCTCAGATGAGGTTGCCGGTATGATTTGGGTTAGCTCAAACCCAGCAGCCTCAAAGAGGACTTGAAATTCAGCCTTCGTGCGTTCACAGGCACCTGGGAACAACATGACCAACACATTGAGATCGAGCAACTTGCTAAAGCTAGGTTCATTTCCTGGCGGAATAACTGGCTCGATGACTAAAAGCTTGCTGTTTGCTTTCATGGCACGGTGACAGTTCTTGAGGATTGCGATCGCCCGTCGATCATCCCAATTGTGAAGAATCCGCTTGAGCATATAGGCATCGCCACCGCTAGGGACAGACTCAAAGAAATCTCCAGCTACCAGTTGGCAGCGGTCGGCAACTCCCTCAGCTTCCTTGGGAATGGTTGCGCCTTCAATCACAGACGCTTGGTCGAAGAGAATGCCCTGCATCGTTGGGTTGGCTTTGAGAATGGAGGTAATGAAATCGCCTTGCCCCCCTGCCACATCAACTAACCTGTGGATCGATGAAAAATCATAGCTGGCTGCAATCGCAGGCGTTTCGCTTGCCGACAAATTGGTCATGGCATGATCATTTATTTTCCCACTTTCTGGGTTTTGCTGATGGTACTCATCTAGATGCCTTTGATACAAATGCTCAAAAGCGCTATTTCCAGTTTGTATACTGTAGAGAAGGTCTCCCCAAGCTTGATATTCTTCCTCACCAGATATAATTGCCAAACTACGTAGGGAGTCGGGAACATCACTTTGGAGACAAGCAGCCAGG
>JBCCRZ010000692.1:0-3420 GCA_039200855.1 Cyanobacteria bacterium P01_D01_bin.44
GTGCGAGCTGGTGAAAATGGCAAAGGGTTTTCAGTGGTGGCAAACGAAATTCGCAAGCTGTCCGATCAAAGTCAGGCATCCGTTGAAAAGATCAATGCTTTGGTAGCAAATATTCAATCATTGATTAATCAAACTGTCATGGCCGCAGAGGAAGGGACCAAAACGGTGACATTTAGTACCCAGCTTGCTAAGCGCACTGAAAAAGCTTTTGTTGACATCAAGCAGGGAATTGAGGCTGTGTTAACTAATAACAAACAGGTTGCCCTCACTCAAAAGCAGCAGCTAGATGCTATTCATCAGGTCACAATTGCCATGAGTGCCATCGATCAGGGGTCTCAGGAATCTGCCTCAGGGTTGAGTCAAACTCGCGTAGGCACCGAACACCTCAGTGAATCGGTTGCAGCTCTACAAAAGATGGTTTAAAGGGCTGTGTGAATGCGATCGCAATCTGACATTGGGCACTTTAAACTTATCAGTCACTGGGTCTCACCCATAGTAGGGGATCCGCAATTAAATAACATACCAGCAGTTGTCATACCCATATGCCCTCATCCCCCAGCCCCTTCTCCCAGTCCTGGGAGAAGGGGAGAAAAGCCTTGCTTAGCAAGAAGTGTAACCACTTTAGGGCTCCTTGTTTAGAGGAGATTCTCAAGGCTCAAAGTCCCTCTCCCAGTCTGGGAGAGGGATTTAGGGTGAGGGCTTATCGGTACTTTATTTGCCCGCATGTCCCTAGGACTTTACTCATGCCCGATTTCTACTGGGACGTAGCTTTATTCCTTTTGGTGAAGTGGGAGGGAAATTGTGAGGAATTTCCCTCCCAGTTTGTTTCTAGCACACTAGGTTTTTAGCACACTAGACCGGCTGGAGTTGAGTGTTATAGACAAAAGAGCCCACCTCTTGTCCAACTTCTAAGCTATCTTCAAGCGTAAACCCAAAATGGGTACCCAGCCAAATTCGGCTATTTGCAGCCTCTTGAGCAGCTTCTTTAAACGAGTCGAACGATCTAACAACTTCAAATCCAAGCGTGTCTAGATTTAGATCAAAACTAAATCCTTTATCGCGCTTGACAGGACCTTTGGGGTTACACAAATAGTCATACATGCCATCATCGTATCGGTGTCTCCACGGGTTAGCCCGTCCGTCAGTGATATCCTGATCAAATTCAGTTAAGACTTGTGACCAAGCCCCGGCAAAAGTCCCCATTCCCGAGAGATACTCTGGGGAGCTTCCTTGGTTCTCTTCTCCATTAAACGGTTCCCAATCAGGATTAGCAACGGTAAAGTCATTGCCATCAGCGTCAGCAGAACGAATAGCGTCACGAGGTCGCCAGAATTCATTTTCCGCCTTGGCATCCCAGGCGACCACAGCGCTGTCCACATTTGCAATTGAAACCAGAGCAAACAATCTTGCCTCATCCTGAAGGCTCAACCGAGTGCTATCGGCATATTCTTCAGTAACTTCAAACGCAATCCCTGTAGGACGACTTGTCCCCGAAGATTGTCGCCAAAATTTTGCAGCTTCACTTTGATCTTCGGTTCTCACCGATGAATCAAGAGAACCCAAAAATTGAACTTCAGCAAGACTATGAGCGTATTCTTCGCTGTCTAAGGCTGGTGGGCCGCTAGTCTCGAAATTGCTCAGCTCGAAGTCCTTACTAAAAGGATCTGCGGTTGCAAATTGCTTTGACCCCCAAGAGCCATCAAAGCCGCCAATATCTGTATTTGGCTCATAAGGTACGCTATCGCTTGATCCATCATTTTCTCGCTCTGACAAGATTTCTTGGGCAACCTGCCTGCCCCACTCCAACCCCTGACTCTGACGTCTATTCTGTGGAATATCATCTAGGAGGTCATCTAGACGTTCGAGATTTGCGTCACCTGGATATAGAGTCGACAATACCTCTCGAGAAGCTGCTAAAGCAGCTGCATATTGAGAAGCCCTACGCGGTGCGCCCGAAGCATCTACGGAATACTGACCATAACTTTTGGTGCGATTTTTAGCAGACGATATTCCATTAACAGCATCGAAAATGCTTGTGTAAAGAATAGCCCCAGATCGAGCAACGTCAGTTGTTCCGGCTTCGTTGTCTCGCATGGTTTCTAGAAAGATTCGGTTAATATCTTCCAGATAACTATCTCTTCTGGGGCGGCTACGAGTAAGCGATTTGAATCGGGTGTGATACATAATTTTGTGATGGGTATAGTTGATTCACTATCTCTTCGCAATACACCCTTTTTTTCTACCAAAGTATAGCTTTCATGAAGTACAACCGCCACATTTGCAAGTCGCAATCTAAAACAGTTAGCTAAAAGACTTGTCACTGTTGGTTTTCAATCCACCCCACCAGAGTAGTGTTGGTTAAAGGTTTTGGCCTTAGGCAGCAGTTCTCGGAACATGGATCGGGGGAAGTTGATCGAGTTGCTTTCAGAGAACAGGTACCTAAAGACATAGTCGCAACAAAGGCCACCGAGCCGTGTACGGAGGTGATACCTCAATCTTCGAGGCCTGATTAACTGACAAAAGTTCTGAAACCCAGGTTTTACCGTGTATCGGCTAGCGACTGGAAGTCGCGCCTGCACATACAAAGTCCACCTGCGTGGACTGGTTAGTCCAAGGGTTTGCCCAATCGGCGCAGGCCGATTTTGTCTCTGTAGGGGCGGTTTCCAACCGCCAAGCTCAAAGTTTTGTCAGTCAATCAGGTCAAGGCCATCATGATCAATAGGGAATGTACGCGGACGGCGTTGAAATGTTGGGAAAGATATTGAAACACTGAAAATAGCTATTGGAATGGGGCAAAGCAATGCAACGTGACAACATCAAGTCTAAGCTGTTTGCAGCATCAGAGAGAATCATCCTCAACTGCCTAGAAATCTCAATCGCGCTCTCTGGTGAAAACAGTCCTGCTGCCAAGCAGGCCAGGCAAAGCCTGATTAATCTCAGAAACCAGGCCACACAACAAGAAGAGAAATAAACAACCAGACCAGAAGGAAACAGAGTAACCTGCCTCTCTGCGCATTTGATCTACCAGCCTTTGAGAGTAATGAGTACTGTCGTGACGACTGTTCACATTGAACCTATTTGGCCCCTTGTGGAAAAAACTGCCTCGCCTTCTTTGCTTAGCGAAAGCAGTGCTTTCTAGCGCCGCCTATTTTGCTTAGGGGCTTTAGATGATCAATGGGATAGATCCTTGGGAAGTACCCAAAATAATTAACTGGAAATTAACTGGAAATTAACTGGAAAAGCTTCACTAAAAAATCATCAAAAAATCATAATACTGTCAGGCTATTAACTTATGGAAATGAAATGATACAAGGCAAGGGTTCAGTGCGAGATTAGCTCCGTGCTTTTCATAACATGATTTACCAGTAGTTCTTTCAGAGTAAATAACTCTGATTCAATATCTGCTAATCGACGACAGGA
>JBCCRZ010000693.1:0-3416 GCA_039200855.1 Cyanobacteria bacterium P01_D01_bin.44
CAACATTCAAAACTTCTCCACCCACTACTCACTACTCACCGCTCACCCATGTACAGGCGTTGCATGCAACGCCCCTACCACTCACCTCGTTTTCAACGATTCACACAAATCCCCCACCCACTCAGCACAAAAGTCGATATAGGTTTTCACCAACCGTGAGAGTTGTTTGCGCGAGGGATAAATCAGGGTGAGTTCACGTAAGGCTAATGGATACTGGCTCAAAACTGGCTTAAGACGCCCATTCATCAGATGTACCTGAGCCAAAAACGGGGGCAGCTCTGTGATGCAGTCTCCGGCAAGGGCCAGCTCTAACAGGTGCAAGTAATCATTCACTTGCAAATAAGGCACCAGTTCTATCTGCTGAGCGCCCATTTGCAAAATTACCGAATCACCGGGCACACGCCAGCTGGCAAAGGGTAAGTCAATCAGGGCCTCAGGCTTGGACGGTTCACCATACTGCTGAATAAACGTAGGACTCACAGCCAACCCATGGCGATATTCACCAATCTTTTGGATAGAGGCATTGTCTACCTCGGCAGCCCCCACCCTCAGGGCAACATCAATGCCGTCTTCGATTAGGTTGATTCGCCGTTCGGTCACAAACAGATCAATCTTGACGCTGGGATAGCGATGCTGAAACTCCCGCAGTAGATTGCGCCAGGGCACAAAGGCGGGGGGCAACGATAGACGCAGCGTTCCCGTCAGGGTTTGTGGATGGTTTTCTAAAGCAGAAATCCCGATTTCAAAGGCCTCAACCCCGCGAATGGCGCAGTCATAAAAGGCGCTCCCGGCATCAGTCAGCCGCAGGTAACGGGTGGTGCGCTCTAATAGGCGAAATCCCAATTCCTTTTCTAACTCGGCAACACGCCGACTCACGGTGGCGACAGGGACCCCGGTTCGTCGAGAGGTTTCTGAAAAACTGCCATAGCTGACGACTTTGACAAACAGGGCCGCCGCATTAAAATCCATCGCATTTTCCCATTTTTGAGAAGATGCTTTTTATTTTTACCTGATACTCACCAAATTTGGAAAGATATACGCTACAGACAGCTTATTTTTTATGGTAGAGCCTCGCGGGCTAGGGTTACTCATCTTGAGTATGCGCAAGCAGGACGCAAGCATCGCAGACAAGTTATCCTAAGCCGCAGTCAATATCACAAAACTAGAGCAGGACTCTATTGTTCGCCTTGGCTAGAACGGATGTAGTTAACCGCATCCGAATCTGGCAGCAAGTAGAGCAAATTCAAGTTTTCGTCATTAGTATCTTCCATCTGGGAGATCAAAGACTCTAGCGAAATAACCTGGATATCGATACGTTCCCTCAGTTCAGGTCGAGCTTCACCAAGAGCATTTAGGGCAGTCTCGATATCTTGCTGTGAAAAGAACGCTGGGACAATAGGCTCACCGTTATTTAAGTCGCCAATGGGCAGCAGCACATAGGAGCCATCATCTCTGTATCGGGGCAAAAAGATCGGCACCCCTGACGAAAACTCACTATTAATCTCAACCGCGGCACTGACTTCTTCACCCTGGGGCACAAACAGTAACCGCAAAGGAATATCACTCTGTGCCTGAGCTTGTTGATAAAGGGCTGCAAGCTCGACCCAACCCACTATCGCAGAGGCTTCAAAGTTCGGATCTTCTTGGCGCTGCAGCGTTAGATACTCCTCAGCATCTTCGCCACTAAAAAATACGTAGAGCAGGGCAATTTCTTGTTCTTCGCCCCCATCCTCTGGTTGACCGACCAGCCGACTGGTAATGTAAGCCCCTTCTGGGTTTGCCACCACAAAAGCCGGAATCGCCGATAGCTTAATAGCGACCTCTTCGTCGGTAAGCGCCTGGGCTCGCTGGGGCACAACGCCCAGTAAAGCACCACCGATTAACCCTAAGGTCAGCATCCGATGAAATATTGACCGCATATATCCTCCCAACAGAGCTGTCCGTAAACCAAATCATGATGCAGTAAAAAAAGATTCTCCGTAGGGCATGATGGACAATTCCAAAATTGTCAGACAGCTTGTCAGCCAACCTGCCAAACACCTAAAATGCTAGCCAGAAACTACCCGCCAAACACACCCTGGATGATTCATTTCATCCTGACTAATCAATCATTACCACCAAACTGAGCAAAAATCGGGATGACAGGATTCGAACCTGCGACATCCTGCTCCCAAAGCAGGCGCGCTACCAAGCTGCGCTACATCCCGTAATATGACCATGATGGCCTATCTAATAACCGCCTGCCTATTATACCCAAAATGGTCAGATGCAATGTGACTTTACCCGCCATTATGCAATCTCAATATTGGCCTATCCAACAAATCCCTGGCATATCTCGTCCACAGCTCAATCAGCTGGCAAAATTTGGGGTCACCACCACCTCTGAACTATTGCATTACTGCCAGCAACCCAACCAACGGCGACAGCTATCGCAATCATTGTCAATTTCTATCCGCGACATCAACAAGTGGATCGCAATGTCAGATCTAGCTCGCATTCCCAACGTTGGCTGGCAATATTGTGGGCTGTTGCTCCACGCTGGCATTGGGTCAGTGTCTCAACTTGCAACGATGCCGGTGCAGCAAGTCCACAAGCAGATTCAGCGACTGCAGGTGCAACATCTCCAACGAGCTGACCTCTGCCCCAACCGAGGGCAGGTGGCAGAGTGGATCCAAAGTGCCCAGCGGTTGCGTTAAGGAAGGGGGATTACCCACGACCCACCCTAGTCTGGATACCAAAACATGCCTTTTATCCCCTCTGGGTCAGACATGAAGCCCAGCCGTTGATAAAACTCCACTACTTGCGGATCGGCAAAGAGGGTGACATTGCTGATGTCTTCACTGCGAAGCTTTTTAATCAAATGCTTCATCAGCGCCTTACCTAGCCCCTGACCTTGAAAATCAGGATGCACCACTACATCCCAAATGGTGGCGTTAAAGGCATGGTCAGAGGTTGCCCGCGAAAACCCAACCAATCGCTTGCGGTTACCCCGCTGCTCCCACATGGTGACCACTAAAAAACTATATTGAATTGCCTTTTTAACCTTTCGAATGGGGCGACGCGACCAGCCAACAGCGTCACAAAGCTCTTCTAGCTCATAGAGGTCAATATTGCGGTCTGTACTAAAGAAAACCCGCGTATTTTGGTCAAAACTCGGCGCTTCAGCGATATAACCGTCAGATACAGCTTGCGTGGGCGCAGAGGGAGCCTCGGGGGGACTAAACAAGCTTTTCCAGAAACCCATTCAAGCAAATACAAGAGACGTTCGACTGCAAAAAAACAGTACTAGCAGTATATCCTTAAGCTTCCGTAAGGAATGAAAGAATATAAGTCACTGCTAACAAATCCATCAAAATTATCTAACGAACTTTAGATAATTACGGGCAAACTAAAGCATGACGACTAGGCTTATGCTA
>JBCCRZ010000694.1:0-3408 GCA_039200855.1 Cyanobacteria bacterium P01_D01_bin.44
ACCGCATCCGGTTCAAGAGATTTTTTTCGCCTTTGACCAGCTCAAACCCTATGAGGCGAAGCTGGTCAATCGTCAGGTCAAGGCGGTACAAACCCGTGGCAAGGCGATGCTGATTCATTTTGACAATGATTTGAGCATCTACAGCCACAATCAGCTCTACGGTGTTTGGATGGTGCGTAAAGCCCAAGATTATCCCAACACCAACCGTCAGCTGCGGCTGGCGATTCATACCCCCAAAAAGTCAGCCCTACTCTACAGTGCCTCAGATATTGAAGTGCTGACTCCGCCTGAGATTTTGACCCACCCCTTTCTTAAAAATCTCGGCCCCGATGCCCTGGACCCTAAACTGCGACCAGCCAAAGTTTTAGAACGGCTGCACGCGTCTAAACATCACCGTCGACAGTTTACGACCCTATTTCTCGATCAGCATTTTTTAGCTGGTATCGGCAACTACCTGCGCAGCGAAATCTTGTTTATGGCCCGATTGCACCCGCGACTGCGCCCCGTTGATTGCACAACTGAGCAACTAGAAAACTTGGCCGAGGCTGCGATCACAATCCCGTATCAGTCCTACAAATACAACGGCATCACCAACGATCTAGATTTGGCCAACCAGCTCAAAGCCCAGGGCCAAAAACGCAGTCAGTACCGTCATTGGGTCTTCAGCCGGGCAGGTCACCCCTGCCGGGTGTGCGGTACCCCCATCGTGAAGGCGTTTGCCAGTAGTCGGCGGTTTTATTATTGTCCGGTTTGTCAGAGCAGGGAATAGACTTCAACACCGCTCACCCCCTGGCCAAAATTTGCAGACTACCCGATCGAGGGTAAAACGCCCATAATAGTTCGAGTGAGTTCACGTTTTTCTGCCCCATGACCACCCCCCGCATTAAGCACATTCTAAAAGACGGCCAGCCCGGCGATGCGACCACCATCAAAGGCTGGGTTAGAACCAAGCGTGATGCCAAAGGCTTTAGCTTCTTAGAAGTGAATGACGGGTCCTCAATGGTGGGTTTACAGGCCGTCGTCAATAATCAGGTACCCGATTACGACAGCCTGATGAAGCGGATCTCCACCGGGGCCTCGGTAGAGATTGAGGGCACACTGGCCGAGTCTCCTGGCAAAGGCCAGCGGGTCGAAATGCAGGCGACTAAGGTGACGCTCTACGGTGAGTCCGACGCAGCTACCTATCCCCTGCAAAAAAAGCGTCATTCGTTTGAGTTTTTAAGAACCTTGGGGCATTTGCGATCGCGCACCAACACCCTCGGTGCCGTCTTTCGCGTCCGCAACGCCTGCGCCAACGCGATTCACGAGTTCTTCCAATCCCAGGGCTTTCTGTGGATGCACACCCCCATCCTCACCGCCAGCGACTGCGAAGGGGCAGGGGAAATGTTCACCGTCACTGGCTTCAACCTCGACAAACTACCCAAGGGAGAAAACGGCCAGGTTGACTTCAGCCAGGACTTTTTCGGCAAACCTACCTACCTGACCGTGAGCGGTCAGCTTGAGGCCGAGATTATGGCCATGGCCTTCTCGAATGTCTACACCTTTGGCCCCACCTTTCGCGCCGAAAACTCCAATACCTCTCGCCACCTGGCGGAGTTTTGGATGGTGGAGCCCGAGATGGCCTTCTGCGATCTCGAGGGCAACATGGACCTGGCCGAAAGTTTTCTCAAATTTGTCTTTCGTCAGGTGCTTGACCAGTGCGCCGACGATATGGAATTTTTCAACAAACGCATTGACGACTCGGTACTCGCCACCGCCGATAACATTATCAACAACGAGTTTGAACGCATCACCTATACAGATGCCATCAAGCTGCTGGAGAAGACGGACAAAAAATTTGAATACCCCGTCGCCTGGGGCATCGACATGCAGTCTGAACACGAACGCTATCTGGCCGAAGAGTATTTCAAAAAGCCGGTGATCGTCACCGACTACCCTACCGAGATCAAAGCCTTTTACATGCGCCTGAGCGATGACGAAAAAACCGTCGCCGCCATGGACGTCCTCGCCCCCCGCATTGGCGAGATTATTGGCGGCTCTCAACGGGAAGAACGCCTCGACGTGCTAGAGCGCCGCATTGTGGAAGCGGGTCTCCCCAAAGACGACTACTGGTGGTATTTGGACCTGCGTCGCTATGGCACCGTCCCCCACGCAGGCTTTGGCCTCGGCTTCGAGCGGCTGGTGCAGTTTATGACTGGCATGACCAATATTCGCGATGTCATTCCCTTCCCCCGCACGCCAGACAACGTGGAGTTTTAGCCTTTGTGAATACCTATTTAGCAATATCATCAATATGGATAACCAATAGTTCTCCGCTATTATGCAATCAATCCACGTAATAGTGGAGCTATGTTAAGGCAAACTGATGCTAACTCGGCTTAAGGTTTCTGGTTTCAAAAATTTAGTAGACGTAGACATTCGATTTGGCCCATTTACTTGTGTCGCTGGGGCAAATGGTGTTGGGAAATCAAACCTGTTTGATGCCATTCTTTTTCTAAGCACCTTAGCCGAAAAACCTCTTATTGAGGCCGCTTTATCTGTTCGAGATCACGAAAGTAAAAGTGGAGATATTCGGAGTTTGTTTCATCGGGTAGGCGATGAATACGATGACGAAATGTCTTTTGAGGCAGAAATGATTGTCCCGAGAGAAGGGATAGATGATCTTGGACAGAAAGCGGAAGCCAAAATCACTTTCTTAAAATACTTTATTAAACTTTCCTATCGCTCCGATGATAGCCTTCGGTCTTTAGGCGGATTGGAGATTCTTGAAGAGCAACTATCCCATATCAATCTGGGCAACGCTCCCAAACATCTGCTCTTTCCCCTCAAAGCTAAAACTTGGCGCAAGACTGCGATACAAGGAGAAAGACGAGTTCCCTATTTTATTTCCACCGAAGGTGAAGGTGCTGGCAGAATCATTAAACTCCACGAGGATGGAAATAACGGAAGAGCCTTATCACGTTTAGCGGAAAAGTTACCCCGCACTGTATTATCTGCCACTAATGCTGCGGAAAGTCCCACGGCACTCATTGCAAGACAGGAAATGCGCTCCTGGCGATTGTTGCAGCTTGAACCTTCCTCACTTCGTCAATCAGATGTTTTTACTGCGCCAACCACTTTGGAGCCAGATGGTTCACACTTAGCATCTACACTTTATTATCTGGCTCGTCATAACCATTACTCAAATGGCGAAGAGCCAGAATTATTAGCCGAGCAAGTTTATTCTCAAGTCGCCAATCGACTATCGGACCTTATTGAAGATGTCGTAAAGGTGTGGGTCGATCGAGACGATAGCCGTGAATTGCTAACTGTCATGGTGACAAGTCGAGACGGAACCACTCATCCAGCACGCGCCCTATCTGATGGCACTATGCGTTTTTTAGCCCTTGCAGTACTAGAGCTTGATCT
>JBCCRZ010000695.1:0-3406 GCA_039200855.1 Cyanobacteria bacterium P01_D01_bin.44
GAGGGTAACTTTTACGTTGAGACCAGCCTGGATATCAACACCCAGATCCAGGCCGAAACCTCCCTGCAAGATGGGGTGCTCAATCTGGGCAGTCGGTCTGGATTTTCCCAGGGAGCCCTGGTGACCTTGGAAAGCAGTAGCGGAGAAATTCAAGCCCTGGTAGGCGGAGTCGACTACCAGGCCAGTCAGTTTAATCGGGCTAATCAAGCCGTTCGTCAGCCAGGGTCTACCTTCAAGGTCTTTGCCTACGCCAGTGCCCTGGAGCAAGGGACCTCACCAGGAGAAACGTTTAGCTGTGAGGGCATGACCTGGCAAGGTCAGTATTTTGATGGCTGCCGCTCAACGGGTAGGGCATTGGACATGTATGAGGGCCTGGCCCGTTCTGAGAATGTGGTGGCCCTCAGGGTCGCCCAAAAAGCAGGTCTCGATAATGTGCTGAGACTCGCCCGCCAGTTGGGCATCACCTCAGAGCTACAGGCCGTGCCGGGGGTGGTGCTGGGGCAAAGCGAGGTGACCCCCCTGGAAATCACTGGGGCGTTTGGTGCGATCGCAAACGGCGGCACCTGGAATAAACCCCACGGCATCCAGCGGGTGCTCGACAGTAGTGAATGTGCCGACGACAACGATTGGAAAAGCTGCCGCGTGATTTTCGACTTTACTGACAGCGAGTATGCTAACCGCCCCGTGCTGTCGCCTGACACCGCTGATATTTTGACCACCCTCCTAAAAGGCGTCGTCGCCGGGGGCACCGGTCGCAATGCCGCCATCGGCTACGGCGAAGCCGGTAAAACCGGCACCACCAATGACAATGTGGATATGTGGTTTATCGGCTTTGTGCCCCGAGCCGATCTGGTGACTGGCATCTGGCTTGGCAATGACGAAAACACCCCGACCAATGGCAGCAGTGCCCAGGCCGCTCAAATTTGGGGGGACTATATGGCGGAAATTACCCAGTAGGGGCAGACGCCCCCTTGATATCTCCAACTTGTCTGACCTGTCAACCGGGGAATTGTCTAGGGTTACCCATTGGAGAAATCAGTAAACCAACGGATATAAATTGCCAGGCTTGCTCAAAAAATAGGTATGTTCGCTCAATATGTCAGTGCTGAAAATGCAAGCTCTAAATGCTGAAAATGCAAGCTCTAAATAACGTCAGTTCGGCTGTCGCTTTGCCCTGGATGATTTTGGTAGCGGCCTGTCTTCGTTTGCTTATCTCAAAACCCTGCCGGTCGATTATCTAAAAATCAGCGGTGAGTTTATTGAAGATATTGCCCAGGACCCAGCCACCTATGCCATTGTCGAGTCCATTAACCATGTGGGCCACGTGATGGGGCTCAAAACCATTGCCGAATCAGTTGAAACCCTGACACTGAGAGAACCCCTCGGCAAAATTGGCGTGGATTATGTACAGGGAGCCCTCATTGCTCAGCCTTGTCCGCTGCGATAAATCCCGTAACGTCCTAAAAACTCTAAAACTATTTTTGCTCTGGTCAAGGGCGCAAAGTTTTACGCCCTTGACCGAAGCATCTTATCCATCAGGGAACACAAGGTCAGGCGGGAGTCCTAACGCTTGGTTGTCATACCCTTTCACCCCATTCCCGATGCGATCCGTAAATTTACCCAAATGATCCGCCAAACCGCTTAGCTACAAACATGAGCTGGCGTGTTTTCCGTAAATTTTCAACTGAAACCATAGAGAAATCAGAGGGTAGCCTCCGCTACCGCGTTACCGCCGCCGCACCTTACTTACCATCTTGCGCGACAGTCTGAGGTTGAGGTCGGCTTGCTCGGCCCACTCTTGCAACACCCGAAAGAATACCTGTCGATCCAGGCTTTGCAGCACTGCTGTTTGGTCGGCGGTCTCAATCGCGTAAGGGTAGCCGCCCCCCACAACCACCTCAGCCCGCACCCAGTCAATGACGCGATCCACCATCCCGGCGTCGTGCATCCACAGCGGCATTTCTAATCGAGCCGGGTAGCTCTGATTGGTTTTGAGATAGACAAAGCCCAGGCGCTCTGATTGCTCTTGATAGTCGCTGAGGATGCCGCTGCGATCGCATCGAAACAGCGGCGTACAGTCCCCCCACTGCATCAATCGGTTGAGCAACTGGGCATCATGGATTGTCGTCGCAGGCTCTAACCCCTGATAATGCTCAAGCAGGGTCGTCAAGTCATGGGCATAGCTGGTGTCGATGTAACCCACCAGCGGCACCCGATGCTTTTCGCTCGCCCGCAATAGCTTCAGCACAGGGTTTAAATAGGCATTGCGGGCAGCCTCCTCAAAGGCTTCGGCAAAGGTCAGCACCAGTGAGCCATCAAAAAAAACCAGACACCGTTCCGGGTCTTTGACCTGCTCGATGTAGCTGATCAATCGCTCCACCTCCATCTGAAACCGGCGAATATTCACCCGCCGCTCCACTGGCTGACTGGGATCCCATACGTGCAAGTCCGCCGGAGTCATCACGTCCATGGCGATATCTTTCACATACCGGCCATCCGCCGCATGGGGATTCTCAAACCAGCCAATCTGCACCAGCGCAATCGGAATCGAAATGTCTTTACTGGGGAAAATTTGAGACCCGTCCACCGCAAAGGTGGTGATGTCGCTGAGCTGAGACTTCACCCAGGCCATACTGGCCTCACGGTTTTTCCACTGCAGCTGGGCGCGTTTAATCCCCGTATCTAGGCTGTCAAAATCTTCCAGTAGTCGCGCCCCCACAGAGCCCGATCGGGTTGAAAACCATTCCCAGAGGACCTCTAGCGGCTGTTGGCTGAGATCTTGCCAGGCAGTGCGATAAATCTGCAACACAGTTAGCGCAGAGCGATCAAAGCGCGTAAAATCGTCCCGTTTTTGATGCAAGATGGCGTGGATTTGGGAGGGCTTGATGGGCATAGGGGTGAGGAGGTGGGGAAGATGGGAAGATGGGGAACGCGGGGACGCGCAGACGTGCAGAAAACAATAAATACGAAGACTAGCAACGCATCCGAACTGAACTGAATATGGCACTCAAACAGCAATATAGTTCATATGCACTGTATTTTCATACCCGTTTTTTCGATCTGCCTCATTGGTCAAATGTCCAGAGTCCCCAGCTCAAATCCCTCACCGCGTCACCCTTTCTCCGTGTCTATCTCCCTCATCTCCCTCATCTCCCTCATCTCCCTCATCTCCCCCATCTCCCCTATCTCCTTCATCTCTCCATAGACACCTCCCTATCTACGTCCAACAGATCCCCTCTCCTATGTAAACGACTGTTTCAATCAGGCGAGTCCCGGCTCAACGGCTCAAACCTGCGTGATACGATTCGATTTGTAGCTTTTACACATTGGAGAAAAACCCTTTGGCACTACGGGTCGCGGTTGTTGGATCGGGTCCGGCGGGGTCTTCTGCCGCCGAGACTTTAGC
>JBCCRZ010000696.1:0-3404 GCA_039200855.1 Cyanobacteria bacterium P01_D01_bin.44
CCTGCCGCCACGCCCACGGACCATTCAAAGGAATGAACCCGGTAGGCTGCCGCTGCGATCGTACTGGTGGCAATACTCTTGCCCGCCACCAGCAAATTATCAATCTGTTGAGGAATCATCGCCCGCAGCGGAATCTGCCCCGGATAAGCCTGCCCGTGGGCGCGGCGCACCCCCTCCCGCTCAGTGTTGCCAGGGGTCTCAGGCGGTGAGAGCGTCATGCACGGGTGAAAGTCGATGGCGTATTGGGCAATGCCCACCGAGTCGGGAAAAATCGCAGCCCGAGTCCGGAAAGGGACGTCGCTGGGGGCGGTGCGGCCTGCGATCGCACTCGTCGTCTCTAGCCCGGCCAGCGCATAGCGCAGGGTGCGATAGGCCCTCGGCGGCAGCTCGGTTTGATAATACTCATCGGTATAGTCGACCCGAGAGATATCAATCTCATTGATGGCAAACCCCTGCTCATGGCCGTAGGCAGGTCGGCCAATAATCCGCCGTCCTTCACGAATGTAGGGAAACTTGGACAGTCCGTGGGCCGTGCCCATCGGCGCATCAAAGCCGGTCAAAAAGACATGGTTAGGATTAGGTACTTTCACCCCATCCCCTAGCTGCGAGTCAGTTGTCCCAGCCACCAGCCAGTAGTAATAGCTAAAGGCATTTTCCTCACCCCGGCGCAGGGTCTCAGTCCGTAGCCCGCCCAGCCAGCCACCCGGTTCTAGCTGACCCGACTCAGCCAGCTGATCGGCGGAGTAGATCAGATTATCTGTGGCGGTGCCGGGGCGGTAGTCATTTCCCCAGGTCCAGTTTTGCATTGAGATATCCCCTGGTTTCACCGCGCTCACCCCAAAGATTCTTTCGTCTGGGCGGCGTCCTGGTGCCAGGAGTCTACGGTAGGTAAATACAAAATCGATGTAGTCAGTGTTGTCGCGCTGACGCTCAAAGCTAAAGTAGGGCTCGTATTGGACGTAGTTAAAGGGTCGTGTTTGCGGCTGGGGGTCCTCAGTACGCTCCATGGCAAAGGTGTAGGTAAACCCCTGGGTGCAGTAGGCATCCTGCGATCGCACCGGCGAAGACGGATTGAGATACGACTTGGCATCCAGGCCCAATCGGTAGGGGACACCTGCGATCGCAATCACCTCACCGGTCTCGGTCGCTTCTACCACATACCAATCTGCCGGGCTGGCTACGGGCTCTGAGTCCTCGTCTATCTCCTGGGGTTGGGGCACAAACCGAATAATCTTTTTCGTAAACCGCTCCGAATCTTCATAGCGGTAGGCATCTTCAAAATAGGCAGACAGCGGCTCCGTATTCAGCGGCGGCGCATCGGCTGCAGGCGCATGCTGGATAGAAATCACGCTGTCAATCATGCGACCGTCAGCGCTAAGCGCCACCTCTTTAACCACTGTTGAGGGAAACCACTTTAGCTCACCGTCGCCGCGCCGCGCCGCATCCTCTAGCATGTCGGTCAAGATTTCGTGGGCATCTTCGGGTAAAAAGCACGATGCGCTCACCCAGCAATCACCAGGGTTTTGACGACCATATTCACGCTCAACACGATCGCGTAGTTCTTTGTAGCCCGCCGAGTAAAAGAGCAGCTCTCGCTGACGTTTGGCCTCATCAAGCGCCGTGGTGCCCTGGGAAGACAGCTGCCCCCCTACCCAGTCGGTCAGCTCAGTCATACAAACCGTGCGTCCCGACTGTAAGCTCTCATAGGCCGTTGCCGTCCCCGACAGGCCGCCACCGATAATCAGCACTTCGCACTCAACAGTTTCATCCGGGGGGCGAGGGGGCGCTGCGAGCGCACTTACCGGCAGCGATACCACGGTCAATACGGAGCCTAAAACCCCAAAGCCAAAACGACGCAGCAAATGAGTCACCATATTTTTATCAATCCGGTCAAACGTACAGAGAGCCAAAAAGTAGTTGAAACTACGGTATAGCCTTTTATGCTTACTCTCCGCAATACACAATCAGGTCGATTTCCACATCACCAAACCCAGCCAGCCCCATCACGCCCACCGTCGTGCGTCCGGGCAATCGGCTTTGATCAAAATAAGAGGCATAGATGTCATTGACTGCTTCGTAATAACGAAAGTCAGTCACAAAAATTCGCACCATCACCACTTTGTCAAACCCCGTGCCCGCGTGGGTCAACACCCGCTTTAGATTATCCATCACCTGGCGAGTTTGAGCCTCAATCGGCCCTTTGACCACCTCACCTGTTGCCGGTTCCTCGGCGAGTTGCCCGGTGACAAACAAAAAATCCCCAGCCCGAACCGCGTGAGAATAAGGAGCCACCGGCGGCAGGTCATTAGGCAGCGTAATAAATTCAAGCATGCAATCTTCCTAAATAACAAATCCAGGCGACAGCGTAGCAAATACTGAGATCACTTTTCAGATACCTCCGTATTTTTTGACGGAGGTATCGATCAGCACGAATTCCACAGCCTCGTGATGTTTTTGAGTCGGTGCCCCCTCAAAATTGGCAAACCCAGCTGTTATAACCAAGCCTCTTCACAAACACAGCCCGTTTAGTCAAAAGTTTTCACCGTATCTTTAACCAAAAATAGGTATCAACCGATACCAGACATACAGAATCTACGTCTAAATTGTGACTACACAACTGCAAGATACAGAATCAATCGGGCGACAGACATGCGTTTTAGCAATTTGACCACGGCCATGGGGGCTGCTGCGACCCTGGCCATCTTAGGAAACCTGGCAGCACCAGCAGAGGCGTTTTTAATCACCAATACTTCTGCAAGCTGGGACAATGCAGATTTAAGCAATGGCATCACAGTTGGCTCAGAGGGCGTTGCCGCCCCCAGCTACTCAACTGACTTTCGTGAGGAAGATGGGGTTTCCCAGGTTCGTTGGGGCGACGCGGTAGATAAGGGTTACTGGGTCGAAGACATCCAATGGATTGAAGATGGCTACTGGGACCAGGAAACTGTCTGGAAGTCAAAGAGAGTGAAAGGCTATTACTACAATCGTCGGGGCAAGCTGAAATACGGCTGGCATGACGAATGGTATGAAACCACCAAAGACGTTTGGGTCGATACCAGTTATGAGGTTGATAACAGCTACTGGGTTGACACTTCGGCAGAGAATAAAAGTGGTCTTGGGTTTGCTGGCGTCAAGGACCTCAGCATAGAAGAGGGTGCACTCTTTAACTTAGGTAGCCTCCAGCACTATAACAACACCATTTGGGCGAATGGCAAAGATGCTAAAGAGGTTGATTTTAGCCTGAGCCTTGCCTTTGCTGACCTGGGTATTGGGACTCAGGAATTTGACTTTTCCCTCAACATTGATGAAACCAATAACCAGGCCAGTGCTCACTCTGGTGGAGTTTGCCCTTACGAGACCGAGCCGGGCAAGGGCTGCTCTGATCAAATCACCTGGGACTTTGC
>JBCCRZ010000697.1:0-3393 GCA_039200855.1 Cyanobacteria bacterium P01_D01_bin.44
AGATGGCGCAGTCCAATCATGACGGTAATCTGTTACATCTGTCAGGTTAGCGTTGTAGAGTTCAATATTGATTAGAGAATATCAGATGTAGCAAAAACTGCCAGATGCTAAAGGTTTAGCAATGGATAAACGTTGTTCTATTTACTTTTTAGAGAACGGGTTGACCAATAAGAAGCAACCGATAAAATCGGACTAATTCTCTTTGAAACGTAAACGCGTGCTCAACTCCCTCAAGAATCTGTCCTTGCGGAGCCTGCTGCTAATCGCATTTGTCGGGCAGCTTCTAGGCATTGTCAGCCTGGTGGGCTATCTCTCCCTTCGCAACAGTCAACGGACAGTTGAAACCCTTGCTGTCCAGATACGACAGGAGCTAACGTCTCGGATTGAGCGGGAGCTACAGAGCTATTTTGAAACCCCCCACGAGATTAACCGCCTCAATGCTGCTGCCTTCGCTCGAGGGGAATTAGACATCACCAATGCCCAGTTTGGCGAAGCCCAGCTTTATCAGCAAATGAAAATTTCTCCAAATGTGGCCTTTACCTACTGTGGTAGCAGCCATCAGGGGGAGTTTTTTGGGGTGCTGAGATCGCCTGAGGATAATTCTTTGCAACTGTCCTACGGCAACCCGGCCAACGGTTTCCTAAGGGATTATTTCAGTTTGGATGTGGCTGGGCTTCGTACCTTTAGAGTCTCTCAGGCCACCAAGCCCTACGATGCTCGCCAGCGTCCCTGGTACCAGGCCGCGGTAAGTGCTCAAGGCCCGGCCTGGACAGACGTGTACATTGCCTTCACCACCGGACTACCTAACGTTACCGCTAGTTTGCCCGTCTACGATCGGACCGGGCGTCAGCTATTGGGCGTATGCGCTACTGACGTCGTACTTCCAGAGGAGTTTCGTAACTTTCTCAGATCTTTGGAGATTGGCAGCAATGGTCAGGCTTTTGTGCTGGATCGCAACGGTAATTTGATTGCGAACTCTAACGATGAACCGCTGATGGTGGGAAAAGGCGATCAGGCGCGATCGCTACGGGTCATGGAGAGCCAGGATCCCCTGGTGCAGGGGGCGGGCACCTACCTGCAGAACACCTTTGGCGACTTTGACCGCATCAGCAGCCCCCAGCGTCGGAGCTTTCGACTTGACGGCAAGCGCCAGTTTATTGATGTCGTTCCTTTCAGCGATGGATTTGGCCTGGACTGGTTGATCGTAGCCGTAGTGCCCAAAGTTGACTTCATGGAGCAGATCTACGCCAATACCCGCACCACTATCCTGCTGGCCCTGGGGGGATTGGTCATGGCCATCACGATAGCAGCATTAGCGGCCCGTAGTCTTACCCGTCCGATGTTAGAGGTGTGTCAGGCCGCTGAGGGTATTGCTGAGGGTAACCTGAATCAGCGAGTAACCCCGACTCCCATTCGAGAAATGCGCTGGTTAGCCCGCACCTTTAACAGCATGGCTCAACAGCTACAAAGCTCTTTTGCAGCCCTACGCAAAAGCGAAGCCACCAACCGTGCCATCGTAGAAGCCATCCCCGATTTGCTGATCCGCGCTCGCCAGGACGGTACCTACCTCGATATTATTGGCCGTGATCGGTTGCTGCAGGTCCATGACGACCGCCACCTTGCAACTGGTACCCACGTCCGAGATTCCCTGCCACCGGATTTAGCGACCAAGCGTCTGGATATGATTCAGCAAACCCTGGCAACCGACACGGTACAAATATATGAGCAGCATCTCAAAATGGGTGATCAGGACCTCGATGAAGAAGTGCGTTTGATGACCTTGGGAGACGGTGAAGTCTTGATTATGGTGCGCGACATTACCCAACGCAAACGGGCTGAGGAGGCCCTGCGGATTGCCGAGGAAAAGTACCGTAGCATCTACGAAAATGCTTTAGAAGGCATTTTCCAGTCTAGTCAGGAAGGGCGCTTTATCAGTGTTAATCCGGCAATGGCTCAATTGCATGGCTATGACTCTCCAGCTGATATGGTTGCCAGCATCGACAACATTGCTGAGCAGATTTATGTGGATCCAGAAGGACGAGATACCTTCACCCGTCTGTTGGACGACACTGGGGAAGTGAAGGACTTTGAATATCGCAGCTATCGACAAGATGGCAGCATCATCTGGGTAGAAGAAAACACCCGTGCCGTTCGAGACGACAACGGAGACATTCTTTACTTTGAGGGCATCATTAAAGACGTGACTGAGCGCAAGCTGCGGGAGGTTGCTTTGCAACGCCAATTAGAGGAGCTGCAGATTGAGATTGACGAAACTCAAAAATCCCAGGACGTAGCCCAAATAACTGAGAGCGGCTACTTTCAAGAATTACAGAGCGAAATCAGCGAAATTGACCTGGATAATTTTTGGGGCTGAAAAGAATTGGGTGGAACAAATCATATAAGTCAAAAAAAATAAACCCAGGCATACAGGTCATTCTGAAAGATGGGGCTTTCTGCATAAGCCCCCAAAAATGTATAGTCCATAATGAGACAGCTGAGTCTCAGGGGTGAATAGTTGCTCCCTGTGAAACCATTCAACGAGGAGTGGGGGTTGCAGCGACGAAAAAGGTGCGATTTTTGCTGCGAACTCTTGACAAATCATCATGACTGACACTTTCTCCGATCTTGCTAAGTTCTTGATGTTTGGTTGCTATGATTCGAGCATGAGATAGTTAAAGGATGGTGGAAAGCTGTCATGATCTTTAAAGAGGGCCGATTTGCACTAGGAATATTAGGGTTACTGGCCTTGGGGGTGATAGGGTGTACAGATGAGGATTTGTCTGATTTAACAGTAGAGGCCGCCCCGGCGTCAGAGGTAAAAATCACGTTTCATGAGGCACTACAAATCGCAGAGGCATCTGCGGATGGTGAAAGAGCCTATAGCATGGAGCGAGAAACCGAAAAAGGACAACCCGTTATTGAGGTGGGCATTGGCGGACGTGAGATTTTTGTCCACGCTGCCACAGGTGAGATTGTTGCCATAGATGATCTTGCTCAGACAGGCGATCAAGAGGATCAAGAAGAAATCGCAGAGTTTCTTGAGTTACAGCCCCTCGTCACAATTGGTATCTTAGAAGCCTTGCAAGCGGGGGAAGCCTATGCCGGAGATCAGGCCCACACCGTGGAGCTTGAGAATGAAGACGACAATCTGGTTTATGAGGTTGTCGTGGGCCGACAAGAGATATATGTGGATGCTGGTAATGGTCAGGTGCTTTATGCAGAGGGGGGCGGTGCTGACGATGAAGAACAACCCAGCAGCATTCAGGTGCCAGGGGGTGATGATTAGTCATCGGGGACACAAAGTTACATGACATCTTTGATACCAGCCTGCTTAGTGAGAGCAGCTTTGTGATGGTTTAATCTGCTCCCTATTCTCCAATTTCCCTCCCAAGG
>JBCCRZ010000698.1:0-3378 GCA_039200855.1 Cyanobacteria bacterium P01_D01_bin.44
CCCACGGCCAATCAAGGATACTTTTTTGCCAATACGGCCCCAATGCGATCGCTTTTCTTGAGTATTTTTCCTCCTTTGCCGGGAGATTCTGAATATCTAGAAGTTCGCAAGGCGATCGCCTCAGTTCAGGCTCTCAGCAGTACGGTCTCTTTTCAGGAGGACTATGCTCAGATCGATAGTCTCTTATTGCTGTCGCCAGCTGAGAATCCATAGGCTGGGTGACTGGGTGACTGGGTGGCTGGGTGGCTAGATAGATGGATGATTCTGCTACGTAACCCATCCCAATTGGCCATGACGCAGTGGCGTTACCCCAAGGATAAGAAGGCGTATGGGAGTCAGCCTAATTACTTTGTTCAATAATCTGAAAATGGACCGTAAATCCTGATGTGAAGAGACCTCATAGCCTTCAGCTTTACGTTCTGGCTGGCAAGGAACCATCCTGATTATTTATGGCCTCTTCAATCTCGTAAAATAAGGGTTATCCATTTTGCATCGTACCGATGACACACTCGACTGATATCGCCACCCTTGCCCGCTGGATGGCTGCTGATTTTAGTAACCAGCAGCAGGCTATTGATAATCCGCCACTGTATGCCCACATTCGGGTCTGTATGCGACCATTGCCCTACAGCTTGCTGGACGGGGTGGCGCTTTACCTAGAGCAGGCGTATGATTTTTTGCTCAAACAGCCTTATCGGGCGCGAGTACTGAAGCTGATTAGGGTGAACGATCGCATTGAAATTGAGAATTACTCTGTCAGAGATGGTGAGAGTCTGTATGGAGCCTCTCGGGATCGCGATATGTTGAGCAAGCTGACGCGCGATCGCGTGGAATTCATGCCGTGCTGCAATTTTCAGGTGGAGTGGGCGGGGCAAGGCTTTAAGGGCACAGTGGAACCGGGCAAAAAGTGTATGGTCGAACGCCAAGGGAAGCTTACTTACCTCGACAGCGTCTTCGAAATCGACGGCGAAAAGTTCCAAAGCTGGGATCGCGGTCGCAATCCTGAGACCGATGAACATGTTTGGGGCGCGCTGGCGGGCCCATTTTACTTTACCCGTCGCACCAGCTTCGCCGACGAAGTTTCCCTCAGCTAATTAAACAATCATCTCTGGCACGGGCAAGGCGTTTGATGAATAATATTGTTCTTTGATGCAGCCATCGATAATTAAATTCTCGCCCTGACCCCTTCACCAAGTCTTCTGGACAGGCTTTGCCAACTCAACCATCCACCCTTATACCTCTGAATGGCCAAACAAAGACTTGATGTACTCCTGGTCGAACGAGGGCTTTGTGAAACTCGACAGTGGGCTCAGCGCCTGATTCGCGCGGGGGAAGTGCAGGTTAATCATCATGTAATCGACAAACCAGGAACGCCGATTGCCCTGGATGCTGAAATTACTGTCAAGCCGCAGTCGCGTTTTGTATCTCGCGGCGGTGAGAAGTTGGCAAAAGCCCTGCAAACATTCGATATTGCAGTTTCAGAACGCATCTGTCTGGATGGGGGAATTTCGACGGGCGGCTTTACGGACTGTTTGCTGCAGGCTGGCGGGGCGCAGGTATACGGTATTGATGTGGGCTATGGACAAGTGGCGTGGAAGCTGCGCCAAGATGCCCGAGTGATGCTTCGGGAGCGCACCAATCTGCGTCACCTGACGCCAGATGACCTTTATCGCGAGGAAGCGGCGCGACCTGATTTAGGGGTCATAGACGTCTCGTTCATTTCCCTGACAAAGGTTCTCCCGGCTTTTTGGGAACTACTGGTGACCCCCAAGGAAGCCGTGCTGTTAGTCAAACCGCAGTTTGAAGTCGGACGCGAAAAAATTGGCAAAAAGGGAGTCGTGCGTTCGACGCAAGCTCAGGCTGAGGCCATTTGGCAAGTGCTGCTGACGGCCAGAGAGTTGGGCTGGTGCGATCGCGGCTTAACGTTTTCTCCGATTGTGGGGCCTGCGGGCAATATCGAATTTTTACTGTGGCTGGCGATGGCGGGAGAGCGGTCGGAAAACCCAGAACCACTCACCCTCGAAACCATTCTCCAAACCACCAAACAGGCCCAAGCGGAACTCGCCTGAGCCTGTAAAACTATCAACTGACTGCCCTATTAAACTGCCCTAGAGGGCGTTTGCTTTGGCCACGACATTTTCGACAGTGAAGCCAAACTGCTCAAGCACAGTCTTACCAGGAGCTGAAGCACCAAAGCGCTCAACGCTAATAACGTCGCCTTCAGCACCGACATACTTGCACCAGCCCATAGCAATTCCAGCCTCGACAGCTAGGCGTTTGGTAACTGCCTTAGGAAATACTGATTCCTGGTAAGCGGCATCTTGAGCATCAAACAGTTCCCAAGAGGGCATCGAGACGACGCGAACTTTCTTGCCAGCGGCGATAAGCTGCTTTGCCGCTTCTATGCACAGCTGTAGTTCGCTACCCGTGCCAATCAAAATCACATCGGGCATGCCGTCGCTGTCGGAGACGATGTATGCCCCTTTAGCCACACCGTCAATGGAAGAGCCAGTGATCTGCGGCAATGCCTGACGTGAAAGCGCCAGTAGTGTGGGAGTTTCGCGGCTAGCGATCGCGACCTTGTATGCTCCTGACGTCTCATTGCCGTCGGCTGGACGAATCACGGTCAGGTTAGGTATGGCGCGGAGAGAGGCAACGGTTTCCACCGGCTGATGGGTGGGACCATCTTCACCTAAACCAATCGAGTCGTGGGTGAGTACGTAGATAACACCAGCTCTTGATAGCGCCGACAGCCGAATTGCCGCCCGCATATAGTCAGCAAACACTAGGAAGGTAGCGCAATAGGGAATTAGGCCAGAATTATGCAGCGCAATGCCGTTGCAAATCGCCCCCATCCCGTGCTCACGAACGCCAAAGCGAATGTTGCGGTTTTCGTAAGCACCTTTTTGGAAGTCACCTGACACCTTCATAAAGGTATTGTTCGACTTGGTTAGGTCAGCCGAACCACCAATTAGCTCGGGAATCGCGGGAGCTAGCGCATTAAGAGTCGCTTCAGAGGTCTTACGGGTGGCGATCGCTTTGTCGTCGGGTGAATACGTCGGCAAGGCATCTGGCCAATTTTCTGGCAGCTGGCCAGAGAGCATGCGCTCAAATAGGGCCGCATCCTCAGGATATTTAGTGCGGTAAGCCGCCAAAGCCTCTTCCCATTCCGCTTGATAGCTGGCACCGCGTTCAATTGCCTGACGCATATGACTCAGGGCATCTTCGGGAACTTCAAAATCGCCATAGTTCCAGCCTAGCGATTCACGGGTCAGCTTGATTTCGTCGTTGCCCAGGGGAGAGCCGTGGACGCCAGCAGTGTCGGCCATGTTGGGAGAGCCATAACCGATGGTGGTCGTCACCTTGATCATGGTCGGC
>JBCCRZ010000699.1:0-3375 GCA_039200855.1 Cyanobacteria bacterium P01_D01_bin.44
CGTCGCTCATCACCAGGATGCGATCGGCCAGGGCCAGCAGCTCATCCAGGTCTTCGCTGACCAGCAGCACGGCCACGCCGCGATTGCGGGCATCCACGATGGCATTGTGGATAAAATCAACGGCTGAGAAATCGAGCCCAAAGCAGGGATTAGCCGCAATCAACAGTTTCACTGACTCTGACGAGAGTTCTCGAGCCAACACGGTGCGCTGCACGTTGCCCCCCGAGAGGTGACTCACCGGGGTCTCAACCGAGGGCGTCTTGACCGAAAAGGTCTGCACAAGCCCCTGGGCCATTTGCCGAATTGCTTTCAAGATCAGCAGCCATTGCCATTTAGCTTGGGGCGGTCGATCAAAGGTTCGCAGGGCCATATTCTCCGCCACGCTCATGGTGGGCACACAGGCATTGCGGAGCGGTTCTTCGGGGAGGGCATAAACCTGATGGCGAAACATCTCTTTGCGAGTGGCGGCGTAGGTTTCCCCATTAACTTGGAGCGTGCCAGCAGTGGCTAAGCGCTGACCGGATAGCACCTCGACCAGCTCTTTTTGACCGTTTCCTGACACCCCAGCGATGCCAACGATTTCGCCAGTGTGGACATTGAGATTGACGCCTTTGACGGCGGGCAGTCCATTCTCTCGATTGGCATGGATATCTGTGAACGAGAGCACAGGCGTTTGTGCTTCAGCGTCAGTTTTGGCGACCGATTGGGTATTGCGAGCCTCTCCGAGCATCATCTGGGCCATCGCTTCGATGGAGAGGTCTTTGACAGCCCCCTGGCCTGCGAGTTGGCCTTTGCGCAGGATGGTAACCTCGTCAGCAAAAGCCTGCACTTCTCGGAACTTGTGGGTAATTAGCAATACGCTGAGGTTGCCCTCGACCACCTCTGACCGGAGCAGCCCCAGGACTTCGTCGGCTTCACCAGGGGTAAGCACCGAGGTGGGCTCATCCAAAATCAAGATGCGGCTTTTGAGATAGAGCTGCTTAAGGATTTCGAGCTTTTGTTTTTGGCCAGCGGCTAGCTGGGCGACCGGGATATCTAACCCAATTTTGAAGGGAGATTGCTCAATAAAGGCGTGCAGCTGCTCGTATTCTTGCCTCCAGTTGATCAGGTTTTGGGTGTCGTAGCGAGACAGGACCAGATTCTCAGCTACGGTCATCGCGGGAACGGAGGTGAAATGCTGATAGACCATACCGATGCCGTGGGCGTGGGCATCTTTGGGGCTGTTGATGGTTTTTAACTGCTGATCGACCAGGACCTGCCCGGCGGTGGGTTTGTAGAACCCCATCACACATTTGACCAGGGTGCTTTTGCCCGCTCCATTCTCACCGAGCAGGGCGTGGACGCTGCCAGGCGTCAGGGTCATTGACACCTGATCGAGGGCAGTGAATCGACCAAACCGCTTGGTCATCTCCACCACGTCTAGCTGGGATGGGCCTTGGGTCCGATTTGGGGTTGCCAGGGTTGCGGTGTCCATCGGTTAAGCCTGAAGGGTTTCAATTAAATCGGTGGAGGTGGTGACTGTGCCAAAGACACCGCCTTGCATCTTGATCATCTTCAGGGCGGCAAGATAGTTACCGTAGTCCGTCGCCCCAGTACAGTCTGAGAGCACCAGACACTCATAGCCTCGGTCGTTGGCCTCGCGCATGGTGGTGTGCACACAGACATCGGTGGTGATGCCGGTCAGAACAATGTTTTGAATGCCCTTGCGCCGCAGGAGCAAATCCAGATCGGTGGCGAAAAAGGCCCCCTTGCCAGGTTTATCAATTACCGTTTCGCCAGGCAAAGGGGCCAGTTCTGGGATAATTTCCCAGCCGGGCTCACCCCGCACCAAAATCTTGCCGCAGGGGCCAGGGTCACCAATGCCAGCGCCAATCTGACGGGAGCGCCATTGTTTATTTTCGGGTAGGTCAGACAGGTCAGGGCGATGACCCTCACGGGTATGCATAATGGGGTAGCCCTGATCGCGCATCACCGTCAGTAACTTTTGTAGGGGCTCGATGGGTGCACGGGTGAGGCTGAGGTCGTAGCCCATCTTGTCAACGTAGCCGCCCTTGCCGCAAAAGTCGGTCTGCATATCAATGATGATCAGCACCGTGTTGTCGGGGCGCAGGTCGCCATTGTAGGGATAAGGATAGGGGTCAGATTTTACATAGCGTCCCATGTAGTATCTAAAGATCTGCGCTCAGGTGTGAATATGCCTACGCAACATACCACTTTTGGGCTGATTTGGAGTGTTCAGTTTGAACGAAGTTATCATTCTTGATGGTTTCTACTGGCAAGAGTTTGAACAAATCATATAAGTGTATTGACGTTGTAAATACGATTCGTCTACATTACGAAGTATGGATGTGTACTTTGTACTCAACGGCATTACGTTTGTCTGGAATGATGAAAAAGCTCAAATTAATCCTCAAAAACATGATGGTGTAACGTTTCAGCAAGCTGCTGAAGCCTTTTTTGATCCGCTTCTGGTCGTTGTCGATGCAAGTCGCAATGATGAAGCACGAGACGCCATTATCGGGCTAGATAGGCGTTGGAATCTCTTATACGTTGTTTTCATCGAGCGCGAAGACGACATGTTTCGCATCATCTCAGCTCGTAAAGCCACACGAAAGGAACGTGAATACTATGAAAACTGAAGCACTAAAAAAACGGTTAGATAGAAATCGCCCAATGACAACAATCACAATTCGGATGCCCGAAGATGTGATTGAAGACTTAAAGCGAGTTGCACCATTACTCGGATTTTCGGGATATCAACCTTTGGCTCGCGCTTATATTGGACAAGGTCTTCGGGCCGATTTAGAGCGTTTAGAAGGAGATACTGTGTCCGCACTGATTGCTAGTCTGAAGCGTCGTGGTGTAAGCGAAGAAATTCTGCAAGAAGCGCTTGGTGAAGTAACTCAACGATAGCCACGGCAGGTTGCTCTGGCTGAGTCGGCTAACCCTGAGTCGGTGCGGGCTGCACACAACATCAACCTGTATAGCGGGCTATCCCTCCGTAGCATCCGCTGATACCAGCGGTAACTCCTCACCCTGATAGCTACGAGTCGGGGCCTCAAACCCACAGGAAGTGCCATCGGTGTAAACCACCTCATCTTCCCAGGGCAGCCGGTAATTGCCAGCCACCATGTCTTGCATATAAGTATAGGGGCAATCCTGCGCGCCGCCTTTGACCGCCGTGTATCCCCGATGACCAAACTGGTAAATATTGTTTTCCACGCTCCAATACTTGCGGGCTTCGCGCACCAGGTCGGGGCGGACCTCGGCGGTAATAATCTCATCGGGGCGATGGCTGCCCATCACCAGCGGTTCGCCATCAAAGTTGACAATCATCCCCTCGCCCATGGAGTCAAAGCTGCCGTCGCTGCCGCA
>JBCCRZ010000700.1:0-3350 GCA_039200855.1 Cyanobacteria bacterium P01_D01_bin.44
CCCAAAGTCGGTTTCTTTTGTGGATTGGACTCCTTGAGGGGATAGTGGCGGCTTACATGACCTGGTCATCGCTATCAATACGAGATTTTTATTCCGGAGGGTCAGTCTCAACACTCGTTGGCATTATTTTTTGGTGGACGCTGACCGTCTTTTTTATTGCCCTGGGGTTAAACAATCTTGAGCTCCGAAAAAACGGCGTTTGCTTTATGTATACCGTTATCCCGTGGTCGCGGATGCTCTCCTATGGATGGGAAACGTCCAAACCTACTACGCTAACTATTCGGCTCAAGCCGCGCCTAAGCGTTCTGCCTGATTTTATGAGTGTTAACGTGCCAAAGCCCCATCGCGGTGCAATCGATCGCATCGTTGCAATTTATATCTCTAGTGAGACGCTATCCCAGTCTTCCTGACGTAGAGACCTTCAGACGCTTCAAATAATCCCTTGCGTTGTTTGCGCCACCAGATAATCAACAATTGCCTGATGTTCTCCAGCGGCTTGATAGATCCGTCGCTGGCGCTGGGCACTATTGCCCTCAGCGAGAATCTTTTCTATCTGTTGACTCACAGTTTCCCAGTCATTGTGGCCTTCTAACACAGGACGAACGTAGTCAATCAGAGCCTGAATTGAGTCAATGGCGGCAACCGGCTTAACACTCTGAAAATCTATCAGCTCCCCCTGTGTGCCATAGCGGGCGGCTTGCCACATGGCCGCTTTTAACAACTCTGAGCGAACCTCAGGGTAGGGTTTATTCTCCTGAAAGTCTTGATAGCAGGTTTGGGCCAGGGCACGAATAATCCCGGCGAACATGACCGCTTCATCGACGGTGCTGCACACATCTGCCACCCGAAACTCTACAGTCGGAAAGCGTTCCGATAGGCGAATATCCCAATAAATTTTGGTGGGATCGTCGGTAATATCGGTGTCGATGAGCTGTTGAACAAGTCCCTGATAGTCATCATAGTTTCTAAAATGGGGCGGTGGCCCAGCGGTGGGCAGGCGGCACCAGAGCTCTGTTCGATAGCTGTGATAGCCCGTATCTCGCCCCAGCCAAAAGGGAGAATTTGCTGTGAGAGACAGCAACGTGGGGAGCCACAACCGAGCCCGATTCATGACCTCAACGGCGGCTTCTCGATCGGCGATACCCACATGGACGTGGCAACCAAAAATAATCATCTCCCGGATGATTTGCTGCAGGGTCTCATCCAGGTTTCGGTAGCGATCTTTGGGGGTGACTTTTTGGTTTTGCCAGCGAGAGAAAGGGTGGGTGCCAGCGGCTGCGATCGCAAGCCCGTGCTCCTGTGCTGCCATCATCGCTGAGCGTCTTGCCTGGGTGAGTTCTTGACGCACCTCATCCAGGGTATGACAGACCCCTGTCGCAATCTCAACCTGACAGCGATACAGTTCGTAGATCAGCTCGGGGGGATGATGGTGATGGTGATGGGTATTGATCAGTTTGCTTGACTTGCTAGCCAACTCCCGCGTCTGCGGATTAATAATTTGATATTCTTCTTCCACACCGATAGTAAATGCGGCTACATCCGACATAGGTTGATGCCTGCTGAAGTGGTAGTTGATTCAAATGATAACGATATGTCTTCTACGATTATCCGTCCGGCTGTTCCCGATGATGTTGTCCCCTTGACTGAGCTTTACAATGACTATATTCTCAAGACCACCATCACCTTTGATGTAACCCCTTACACCGTTGAACGACGTCGGGAAACCTGGTTTAACCACTACAAAGCAACAGGTCGCCATCGACTGTTTGTGGCTGAGTTCAATAGCAACCTCATTGGCTACGCTACCAGCAGTCAGTTTCGCACTAAGGCCGCCTACGATACCTCGGTCGAAACCAGCATTTATCTGCACCCTGACGCCCACGGTCAAGGGCTAGGCACTCGACTATATGAGACGTTATTTACCGCCCTCAAAGCCGAAGATGTGCATCGTGCCTATGCGGGCATTACCTTACCCAACTCCAAGTCGATTGCCCTGCATGAGAAGTTTGGCTTTCAGAGCGTGGGTCGTTATCGAGAGGTCGGGCGCAAGTTTGACCGATATTGGGATGTGGAGTGGTATGAGAAGGGTTTGAGATGAGAGGGTAACGGATAATGGGTAATGGGTACATTATTCGGTTACCAATTCGCTGAGAGTAACGACCTCAAGCCCTTGATCCTTCAAAGCAGGTAAAATTTGCTCCAGGACTTTGACGGTGCGATCGCCCCGGTTGTGATCGCCATCATGCAAGACAATCACATCGCCCGGTTTTACCTTGGTGAGAATAAACCAGGATGCAAAGCTGGCCCAGGGCAAGTGGGTGTCGTAGGGAAAGACAGACCCCAGGGCAAGGCGATAGCCATGGCGCTGGGCGGTTGCTACCATGGCAGCGTTGTACCAGCCCATACCTGGGCGTAGCCATTGCAGGGGGCCGTAGGGGGAGAGTGTTTTTTCGGTGGCCAGCAAATCAGTCTCAAACTCAGCCGAGGGTAGGCGCACACTGGCCTCATCTGCGCTCATGTGGTTGCCCAGCTCGTGTCCGGCTGCGGTGATGCGTTCCAAGACGGCTTCATGGCCAGGGACATAGTTGCCGATCATAAAGAAAGTAGCTTTTGCCTCGTTTTGATCAAGCACAGACAAAATGGCCTTAGTGGTGCTGTCATGGGGGCCATCATCAATGGTGAGCGCCACCTGGGGCTGGTTGGTCTCAACAAAATAGACTGCACCAGGCTGTACCTGCCCTGCCAGAGAAAGTAACCACCTGGGCTGCCAGAGAACAGTCGCGATGAGCACTGCGATCACTAGTCCGGATAAAATAATCATTGTCCGACGTCTTTTTGCGGCATTGAGCCTGGCGGATAGCTTCCGATAGCGTTTGATAGACCTCCTGCTAGTAGACCGTCTCATTTTCCTCACGCCAGGCGGGGTCAACGATACAAATAAACACCAGGGGCTCCTCTCCACAATTTTGAATAAACTGCATCGCGTTAGGCGGAATGTAAACCGCATCCCCCGATTCCACAAGCTGTTTCTCGTCGTCAATCGACATCTTCCCTTGTCCACTAAGAATGTAATAAACCTCAGAGGTGGTTAGAGAGTGAGGGGTTGAGGTTTTGCCAACTGGCACAATGGCATGGGCCAGGCTGTAGCGAAGCTCAAGGGGCTGCTTATCGGGATGCAAAAGTTCTCTCAGCAGGGTGTCATCCCCCGCGACAAACTCCTCGCAGTCCATCAATTTTCGGATCAGCATGGGATAAATGCTCCAATAAAAAAGCCCTCTTTGCAGAAGGCTAACTTAAATTAAGGGCTGATTATCGAAATAGACAACGGTCAATCCCCTTCAAAATGTTAC
>JBCCRZ010000701.1:0-3349 GCA_039200855.1 Cyanobacteria bacterium P01_D01_bin.44
GCAGCTAATTGAGGCCCATCGCGATCGCGGCAGGCTGGCATTACGAAAAGCCGTGAGGGCATGGACCAAATCGCAAATCAAGGATTAGCCAAAAGAACCGCGATCGCTTACTCCAGATAGCTGGATCAGCGTAGGTTTCGAGGGAGGCGAGCATGGCAGTGCGGGGAGCTTGGGGAGTGCGATCGCTCGACGATTCCATGTCCCAATTCTCAAAAAATTCAAATCAGCGCGACTCCAGGTAGGCGGAAAGATTACGCTAAGTCATTCCGCCTAATTACCCACCCCAAAATGAGTTTGAAAGCCATCGAAAGCCTTTATAATATGGGCATTCTGATGACTTTAAGGGCTGGTCGTTTTAGGTGAAAACTTTCGCTCTAACTAAGTTGTTAGGCGTCAAATCCATCCCCGGCATACTTCAATGCGTTCTCCATGACTCGAAACCTACTCGACCACGAGAGCGATTACTCTGTCCACGGCACCGTCGGGCCTTGGGTCATCCTCTGCCACGGCCTGGGCATGGATCGCCACATGTTCGCTTCCCAGGTTGAGGCCCTTTCTTCGTACCGCGTCGTAACGTGGGACGCCCCAGGACATGGTGTCACGCTCGGGGTGCACGACGTCGGCATAGCTGCTGGAGCCCGACGCCTGCTGGCTCTGCTCGACCGGCTTGACATCGACGCGGCGCACCTGGTCGGCCAGTCCATGGGGGGTTACGTCGCTCAGGAAGTCACGCGCCAAGTTCCTGAGCGGGTTCTGTCTTTCACGTCAATCGGTTCGACCCCATTTGGGGAGAACTACTACTCGGGCTTAGACAAGCTCAGCCTCAGATGGGCCGGCCGGCTCATCCAGTTCTATCCGTGGTCGTGGCTGGTGCATCAAACGGCCCGCGAATGCGCGGAGAGCGAGCAAGCGCGGGCCTATGTGGTTCGTACGCTGGGGCAGCACTCGAAGCGGGGATTCTCGCATCTGGCCACTTCAGTTTACAGGGAACTCCTAGATCGGAGGTCGCCGGTGGGCTTCGGGTGCCCCGTGCTTCTGACGGTTGGAGTCAGCGACGGGGTAGGTCGGGTGCAGCAGTATACGCGGGAGTGGGGGGCACGCCTTGGCGTGGGGGTGCAGGAGATACCGGGTGCAGCTCACAATGCAAATATGGACAACGCGCCGTACTTTAATGAGGTGCTGAAGGTTTTTTTGGTGAATGCAGCAACTGCCCATGACGCCTAGCAAGTCGTCAACGCGACGAAGGGCGTCTGCCGTGTGAACTTCACTCGTGGGTCGGCGTCTCAGTTGTTCAGTCCACCGCTGGTGTTCGCCGCATCGCGCGTTAGCTCCAAATCGTTATGTGAACGAATAATCTGAAGGATCAAACCAAATGGTGGATTTCACAAAAGCTTCTTGGTTGTTTGAGCCAAAAGAGTATGAGGTGACAAGTAGTAGAGTCACTATAATTACTGAGCCCAAAACAGATTTTTGGCAACGTTCATATTACGGTTTTAGAAACGACAGTGCACCAAGTTTACTGTTGGAATCTAGTGACAACTTTAGTTTCACCGCGAAGGTTGAATTTGAGTATAAGTCTCAGTTTGATCAATGTGGTCTGATCATCTATTTAGATAGTAACAACTGGTTCAAAGCATCAATCGAGTTTGAAAATGAGCACTACTCACGACTTGGTAGCGTGGTTACTAATATGGGTTATTCAGACTGGGCGACAACAGATATAGAGTTGCCATCAAATATTTGGTATCGGTTGAGCCGAAGAGGTTCTGACTTTCTAATAGAGTCGTCACTTGACGGCATCTCATTTAAACAAATGAGAATTTTTCATTTGCATCAATTGGGTGAGACGACTGAAGCTATGGGAAAAGTGAATCAACCATTACCAGCAGAGTCATCTATGCGTTTTGGTGTCTATGCTTGTAGTCCCTTGAAATCGTCGTTTACAGCTACATTTTCCGAAATGTGTCTAGAGTCATGTAAATGGCTGGCACATAGCGTTGAGTAAATTCACATGACAAATCGATTCACTCTACGATAGCTGCCTAACTATCCGGTTGCACCCGATGGAATACAGTTGATTGGTCAGTTATAAGGAAGACAACATGCCACGGGTGAACTGGGAAAGTTAGACTGCAAGGCTATCTGTAGGGACAGTGCATGAAGAGAGTCCGTCAGTGTCAAAAGTTATCCTTTAGAAATTTAGAGTATGACAATCAGGATAGGCGTTTACGACTTTTTTGCTCATTTAATAGGTGGCAGTTTTCTCTTAGCCTTCCTGCTATATGTACTCCAAAAATTACTACCGCTCCCAGTAAATATTGCCAATCTATCTTCTAGTCAAGTATTGATTTTGGGGACGATTGCTTACGTTTTAGGCTATGTCGAAACTCCTCTGGGCTCAATTTGGTATCGCTTTTGGGTGCCTAAAGATGTGTACCAGAAGACTGTAAGCAAGTTAAATCAAGAGATGGCTGGAATGGGAGTCAATCTTGAAATAATGGATTGGTATACCTTGGTAGCTTTTATCAAAAGACACAGTATAGACATGGCGCAGGATGTTGAGCAATATAATGCAATAAGCATCATGCTTAGAAGTACAAGCCTTGGCTTTCTGCTATTTAGTGGTGTGTTTGGCATTGAATTTTTATTCTCTAGTCGTTTACTAGGGTTCATTATTCTAAGCTTTATATGCCTGTTTCTGTCGATAGTGCTAATAAAGGAGGTAGTTAAATATCATACTTATTTCTTTCGTAGTATTTATCAATCTTTAGTTGCCTTGATATTGAAGCCAGAGCAGATTTCCGAAAAAATTCAAGGGAAAAGTATTGTAAGTCACGAGCCCCCAATGCATGAAAAATGAATGCAATTATTGTGGTCTAACAACCTTGACGCAGCAGATTTTCCGAAACGGCTTTCTATGTTTAAAGAAGCCCTTGGAAACCGCCGATTAGGAACATTACCAACAAGGCTAGAGGGCTTCTCTTAGGATAACGGCGTAGAACCGATTGTTATTGTGGGAACCGGTCCAGCAGGTAATTGCCATCGCGTTTTTGCTTTCTCACGGGGGATTGAAGTTAGTTTGATCAAGCGAGAAATGTGCTGCGATCGCTTACTCCAGGTTGCCGACTTGAGTGAAGGCGCTCCAGATAGCGGGGTCGGGATAGGTTTCGATCGCGGTGAGCATGGCTTGGCGGAGAGCTTGGGGAGTGCGATCGCCCTGCAAACGCGCCTCATGAAAATCAATCATCAGCTCAGCGGTTTGGGCATCGGGGACTTGCCAGAGTGATACCACGACCTGCGGCACCCCTGCCGCCATAAACGATCGCGACAGCCCTACAACGCCATCACC
>JBCCRZ010000702.1:0-3348 GCA_039200855.1 Cyanobacteria bacterium P01_D01_bin.44
AGGGGTTCGCAGTCAGGGCTGTAGCCAAGTCGCCAGAGAATGACGGCCAGGGCAGTCCAAATCATGGCCGAGAGCCGCACGTACCCCGGAAAATCAACGGGGAATTCAATTTCGCGAAATCTTGGATCAACGATGGGGGTGAGGGGGGCTTCTAGCAGCTCGGCGGTGTGTAAAGCCCGAGGTCGATGGCTAGCAAACACGAGCTGAGCGCTTTTCATGACCTGCTTAACTGATTGAGGGGGTGCGGCGTGACGATTAATTTTGGCAGCTTCGTAGCGCTCGACAAAGTGTCGAAACTCGCTGCCTCTGATGCGGGTGCGGAGCGAGACTGCGGGGGGACCGTGGCGAATTAAGGTGATCGAGGGCACAGATTGGGTGATCATTTAGGGTCCGTCTCGTATTAGCGTATAACTTGGCACACACCACAAGCGACGATTTTATGATGCAAACCGTAACATCTTCAGTCAATTGGAATCGTTTGGCTGATCAGGCCCTGGCTGGCGAGCCCTTGACCCGTGAAGATGCTCGGGCGGTTTTACGTGCGCCCGATACGGTCGTTTTAGAGCAAGTTGCGGCGGCCTATCGAGTCCGGCAGCACTATTGGGGCAACCGAGTCAGATTGCATTTCTTGCTAAATGCGCAAAGTGGTTTGTGTCCTGAAGACTGTCATTATTGTTCCCAATCTAAAATCTCATCTGCTGAAATTGACAAATATCCGCTCATGAGCCAGGAAAAAATTTTGGTTGCGGCAGAGCGAGCCCATCAGCTCAAGGCGGGGACTTTCTGCATGGCAATTTCGGGACGGACGCCCTCAGCAAAGACCTTTGACCATGTTTTAGAAGCCGTGCGCACGGTCAAAGCAAAGTATCCGATGCGGATATGTACCACCCTCGGGCTATTGAATGAAACCCAGGCGTATCAGCTTAAGGCAGCTGGCGTCGATCGCATCAACCACAATCTGAACACGGCTGAGGCGCACCACGGCGACATTTGCACGACCCACACCTATCAAGATCGGCTGAGCACGGTAAAAGCGGTGCAGGCGGCGGGGCTCACGACGTGCTCTGGGGGGATTTTGGGCATGGGTGAATCAGATGATGACATTATTGAGTTGGCCCTCTCTCTGAGAGAGCTAAATGTCACTAGCGTGCCGGTGAATTTTTTGATTCCGATTCCGGGTACGCCGTTTGAGCATCGTCAAGATCTCACACCTCAGCGATGTCTGCGGATTCTCTGTCTGTTTCGGTTTTTGCTACCGGCTCAAGAAATTCGGATCGCGGGGGGGCGGGAAGTGCATTTGCGATCGCTACAGCCTTTGGGCCTCTACCCCGCGAATTCCATCTTCGTGGGTGACTATCTGACCACCCCCGGCCAGGTCGCTCAAAAAGACTACGCGATGATTCGAGATGCGGGGTTTGAAATTGAGGGGGGGGCTGGAGAATGAGTGAGTGCGCTGCGCTTGGTGAGTGCGCTGCGCTGGTGAGTGCGCTGCGCTGGTAAAATAGGTGAAAAGGCTAATACACCTGAACTCCTGAATCACTTCGAACACCATCTCACCACTCCCCATCTCACTACCTCACCTCCCCACCACCTCACCCTCTCAACCCAACCAATAGTCTAGGGAAAAGCAGCCTTCTTCGGTGCGGATTAACTCGACGCCACGCATGCGCAGAATGGGCTGGCCCTGATAGCTGACCTGCACTTTCCCGTTCCGGGTGGAGTTGACGGTGATCTCGTCGAGGTGGATCTGTTCTAGCCACAGCAGATCAGCGCTGTTATCAATCACATCGCAGCCGTCACCGGGGTGATAAAAGTAAACCTCACTGCTGGCTTGAAATAGTTCGGTATTGAGGCCGTCAAGTGTGGTGTCTTCCTTAGCAGCGCCCCAAAGTGCAGCGGGTTGGCGTGAAGTGGTTTTAAAGATCGCCATAGGTTTAATTGATTTGATATTTTATGATCACACCTACATCTAACGACTCACCTATCCGACAAAAAGCACTAAACTTATACCGTTTTTAATTAATCTTGCTGAGAAGCCTACGCTACTTGACCGAAAGTCAAGCACAGAGAGGGATTTAGTGTATTCTATATGCACCCTTGAGAGATCACCGATCTGCTCTATAAAGATAGAATATTGTCGCAATACTTCCATCAGATTTACTGACGGTACACCGAGTGTCCCAGAGTATTGACGAATTTTCATAGAACAAACATACTTAATAGCAATTTACCGCTATGCAAAAATCTGACGCACCGCTTCTGTTTTCCGTGAATGGATTGGGAGGGAGGGGCTAGATTGAGCGGTAGCCCGATACGTTCAGGTAGCCCGTCACTCTATATCCCTCCAATGCTCAAAATCCTCCACCTCTCCGACATCCATATGGGCAGTGGGTTTAGCCATGGGCGCATTAACCCCGAGACCGGCTTGAATACGCGGCTTGAGGATTTTGTCACCACGCTTAAGCATTGTATTGATCGGGCGATCGCAACCCCCGTCGATCTGGTCCTATTTGGCGGCGATGCCTTTCCTGATGCCACCCCGCCGCCGCTGGTGCAGCAAGCCTTTGCCAGCCAGTTTCGCCGCCTGGTGGATGCCGAAATCCCCACCGTTTTGCTGGTGGGTAACCACGATCAGCACTCCCAGGGCATGGGTGGAGCCAGCCTGTGTATCTATCGCACCCTGGGTGTTCCTGGCTTTATCGTGGGCGATCGCCTCGAAACCCACCGTATCCAAACTCGCAATGGTGCAGTCCAGGTGATTACGCTGCCTTGGCTGACCCGCTCGACTCTGCTCACCCGCCCAGAGACCGAAGGGCTATCCATCATGGACGTCAACGAGCTGCTGATTGATCGACTACGGGTCGCCTTAGAGGGCGAGATCCGTCGGCTGGCCCCCGAGCTGCCGACCATTTTGCTCGGGCATCTGATGACCGATACGGCCTGCTATGGAGCAGAGCGCTTTTTGGCCGCAGGCAAGGGCTTTACGGTGCCGATGGCGTTGCTGACGCGACCCTGTTTTGACTATGTAGCGCTAGGCCATGTGCATAAGCATCAGGTGCTTTGCGATAACCCTCCGGTGGTTTACCCCGGCAGCATTGAGCGGGTTGATTTTAGCGAAGAGAAAGAAGACAAAGGCTATGTGCTAGTAGAGCTGGCAAAGGGCGACACCCAGATCGAGTTTTGTCCGCTGCCGGTGCGCCCTTTCAAAACTCTGAAAGTGAATATCGCAGAGGCAGAAGCTCCCCAAGCGGCTTTGATTAAGGCGATTAAACCCAAAGCCATTCAAGATGCGGTGGTGCGTCTGGTCTATAAGCTCAGAGCCGATCAAATTGATTTAATTGATGCAGC
>JBCCRZ010000703.1:0-3346 GCA_039200855.1 Cyanobacteria bacterium P01_D01_bin.44
GGCAATCTGCTCATCTTCCCCAAGGGCTTTCACCGCCGCTGCCAGGGTTTCCAACGCAGCTGCCGTGGTTTTAATGGTTTCGCTAAGCTCTGCCATCTGCTGGGTCAGCTGCTCCGCCGATTTTTTGCCCTCGGCCAGCTGCCCTTCTAAAACAGTGACCTGCTGCTGCTGGGCTCGCCACTGCAGCACCGCCTCCCACTTGATCTTTTCTTGCCGGGTGGCCTTGAGCTGCTGATATTTTTCGGCCTTTTTGCGATCTTGGTCGAGGCGTTCTAGCTGATCGATCAGCTCCTGCTCGACAATCCGAAACCGATCTTCGCGATCGCGCACCACCTCCAGCTTATTTTTAGCCTGGTCAATTTTGCGATCAAACGAGGCGACGCCAGCCAACTCGTCGATGATGCCCCGCCGCTCCCGCGAGTTCATCGAAATAATGCTGGTGACATCCCCCTGCAGGACCACGTTGTACCCTTCGGGATAAATCCGAAACCGCTGCAGCTGCTCATGCAGCTCAGTCAGGGTGCAGGGCTCACCGTTAATCGCGTAGTTGGAGGTATAGGTGCCCTGGGGCGTCACCCGCAATCGTCGGGTCACGCTCCATTCGCGGGGCAGAGGCACGATTTTGCCATTCTCGTCTAAACCATTTGCATGATGACCATTTTGGCCCGCACCATTCTCGTATGAACCATTTAGCGATCCGTGACCATTCAGCGAAGCGGCTTGACCATGCCCCTGGCTGTCGCTACTGGCAACCGGATGGGCGGCTTTCGACAAATCGCCCTCTGGACGAGCATCTTCTATTTGTGTTTCTTCTTCTACCTGATCATCATCTGAAGGATCACCCTCAGGCACATCACCTGCTGCGATATCATCACCAGACAAATCCTCCGCTGGCATCTCATCCTGAGGTACACCCGTCACGTCCTCAGACTCAGGGTTCAGCAGCTCTGGTGGAATATCACTGATGTCAAACGTGGCCGTTACACTGGCTTCAACAGTAGAACGACGACTCGCCTGATTTTGATTTACCAAATCAGGCAAGCGCTCAGCCCGCATCCCCTTAGAGCTCGCTAACCCCAAACAAAATAGCAGCGCGTCCAAAATATTCGACTTCCCCGATCCATTTGGACCAGAGATGACGGTAAAACCAGGCAATAGCGGAACCTGAGTTGTCCCACCAAAGGACTTAAAGTGAGACAGTTCAACCCTTTTTACGTGCACGGGTTAGACACGCCGGTCGGCGCATACGCATGTACTACAAAGAATAGCATTTAAGTCGTAGTTGTACCAAAAAATGGTCAAAAGCGCACCTGGTATCCAGAGTATCTAGTCAATGCCTGAGACTCTCTCTAAAATTAAGGTTAATCATAGATGCCTTTTACACACCGTGACGATATCGACCCAGCCTCGTTTGTCTCAGCCTGCCATTTTGGGATTTGATCCGGGTCGCCACAAGTGTGGGGTCGCCATCATGGGGCTTGATCGGACACTGCATTATCACGAAGTCATTCAGGCAGGGGCTGTGCTTGAGCAAATCCAGGCGCTCAGAGAGACCTTTCCGATTTCGCTGATTGTCATGGGGGACCAGACTGGCTCTAAAGATTGGAAATCACGGCTGTCTGATTTGGACAAAGCGCCCAGCATTATTTTGGTCGATGAGCGCTACAGCAGTCTAGAAGCCCGCGATCGCTATTGGGCGATGTATCCTCCCAAAGGGTTGGGACGATGGCTTCCCCAGGGTATCCGCAGCATTCCGCGCCCAATCGACGACATCGTCGCAATTTTGTTAATCGAACGGTATTTAACCCGATTGACCCGCCGCGACCCGTAGAGGCGAGGGGCTCCTCGCCCCTACAGTTTGGCGCGAATGGTGAACGAATAATCGCCGCCGGGTTCTAACTGATAATCAAACCGCTCTAAAAACCGCCCCAGGGGTTCTTTGATGAGCGCTCGCCCCAGAGAAGGCTCCACCCGCAATTGGCCCTGGCGAAACTGCCACTGAAACTGCCATACGTATTCACTCGCGTGGACTTCACCCTCGATGCGGCCCTGATGCCAGGACTGGTGGGTGATGCGAACATGGGCGGTGGTTTGCGGCAAATGTCGAGAACTCACGAATATACAGATTTTAGGTATATGGATTTTTAGGAGCAGTCTTTCTAGCTAAGATAGCCAGCTCTGAGACTAGGATCTACCCCTAGCTCATTCAAAAGTTTATAGATTTTTGATTTGGGTCAACATTCATTGACTTTATAAACTACAGTGAGGCTGCTAAGGCTCACTGTCCAAGTTTTTGAGCAAACCGCTTTTTTATAAGGACTCCACTCTGGCCACTCTGTTCAAGAAATCGCCAAAGACGGTAGCCTAAAAGAGGACCCAAACCCAACTGTCACTTTAATAAAATTCGCTTTTCGGACGTTGCGCGTGCCTAAGATTGGCATTATTTATAACGACATTAAGCCGGTTGCCTGCCAGATAACCCAGGAGATCAAAGGCAAATTAGAAGACCTGGGCTATCTCGTCAAAACGGCCACTGGCGTCGGTGGAATTTTAGGATATTCCGAACCGGATAAGCCGGTCTGCCACACCCCTATCGAAAGCCTTATCCCAGATGACTTTGACGAGGATATGTTGTTTGCGATTGTGCTAGGTGGTGATGGCACAGTCCTGTCTGCCTTTCGTCAGGTGGCCCCAGCAGGCATTCCTTTGCTGACGGTCAATACAGGACATATGGGCTTTTTGACGGAGGCTTACCTAAATCAGCTGCCCTATGTGATTGAGCAAGTACTGGCGAGCAATTATGAAATCGAAGAGCGCGCCATGGTGGTGGTTAAGCTCTTAAATCAAGGCACCCTCACCTGGGAAGCTCTGTGCCTGAATGAGATTGTGCTGCACCGAGAGCCTCTCACCAGTATGTGTCACTTTGAGGTCTCGATCGGTCGTCACGCCCCGGTTGATATTGCCGCAGATGGCATCATTATCTCGACTCCGACGGGGTCAACTGCCTATTCTCTGTCAGCGGGTGGGCCGGTGATTACGCCAGGGGTTCCCGTCTTACAGCTGATTCCGATTTGCCCCCACTCGCTGGCTTCGCGAGGGTTGGTTTTTCCTAACTCAGAGCAAGTCATGATTGCCTCGGCCAATCCAGATCCGCTGGTGATGGTGGTGGATGGCAATGCAGGCTGCTATGTCATGCCCGAAGACCGGCTCTATTTAGAAAAATCACCCTACACCGCAAAATTTGTCCGATTAGACTCCCCCGAATTCTTTAAAGTCCTGCGTGAAAAACTGGGCTGGGGGCTCCCCCACATTGCTAAGCCCACCTCTGTCGAACTCCCTTAGGCCC
>JBCCRZ010000704.1:0-3331 GCA_039200855.1 Cyanobacteria bacterium P01_D01_bin.44
CTAGCATTTGTTTCTGCGCCTAATCTGCACTGGCCTGATACCATCTTTACCTACGATGCAGGCACCCAGATCCTCTATAGCTGCGATGTGTTTGGCATGCACTACTGTGACGATTGTCTCTGGGATGAACAACCGCAGCTAGTGGCAACCGACTTTCAATATTACTACGACTGTTTGATGGGGCCGAATGCTCGCTCGGTGCTAATGGCCTTAAAGCGGATCGAACCCCTGACGGTGGATCTGATCGCCACGGGGCACGGTCCTCTGTTAAAACATCACCGTACTGATTGGGTGGAGCAGTATCGCACCTGGAGTCAAAACCAGGCGGCGATGGAAACATTTGTTGCGATCTTCTATGCAGAAGACTATGGCCACAGCGAGCAGATAGCTCGCTCGATTGCCCAAGGTCTTGCTAAAGTGGGGGTCAATAGCGAATTGGTCAATCTTTTTAGCGTCGATATTCACGACGTGCGTGAATTGGTCGACTGTGCGGCGGGTATCGTGATTGGCATGCCGCCCCAGGGTGAGCGCAGCCACCCGGCGCTGGGGACAATTTTAGCGGCGATCACTGCCAAACAAACCGTGGGTCTTTTTGAGTCAGGGGGCGGGCAAGATGAGCCGATTTATCCGCTTCGCAACCGCTTTCAAGAACTGGGAGTGCCTGAGGGGTTTTCTCCTATTTTGGTTAAGGCCCCGCCGACCACTGCGATGGAGCACTGCTGTGAGGAAGCTGGTACCGACTTGGGGCAATGGCTGATGCGAGACCGCACTGTCAAACAGATTAAAGCCCTAGACTCTGATTTGGAAAGGGCCTTGGGCCGTCTCAGTCACGGTCTCTATATTTTGACCACGCAGCAAGGTGAGCTATCGGGGGCGATGGTGGCTTCCTGGGTCACCCAGGCAAGCTTAAACCCACTCGGGGTTGCGATCGCAGTCGCCAAAGAGCGGGCCATTGAGTCCCTTTTGCAGGTGGGCAGCCCGTTGGTGATCAATGCCTTGGAGGAGAGCCGCTACCAAACCTTGATTAAACACTTTCTAAAACGGTTTGCACCGGGGGCCGATCGCTTTGCCAGTGTAGACACCTACAGTGCCGAAAATGGCTCACCCATTTTGGCGGAGGCCCTGGCCTATATGGAATGTACTGTGACAAGCCGACTTGAAGTCAGTGACCATTGGCTGGTGTATGCCACTGTACAAGCAGGGCGGGTTGCCAAAACAGGGGCTCTGACCGCGATTCGTCATCGCAAAGTAGGAACACACTATTGACTCGCTGTGGAAACAAGTACTGCGTCAAGCCTAAAATTTTGGTTAGGAAAGCCACGGAGAGGGGAGGACGCGGAGACGCGGAGATGGCCCATGGATAAAGCCTCCGCGTCTCCCTATCCCCGCGTCAGGCTTACTCGAAAATTTAGTGCTGACAGACTATAGCGCGTCGCTTGACCAATATTCAAACGCTCTCGGAGCAATCCTATGTCTCTCTCAAACTCTCAAATCATCTCAGCTGTCTCACTGACGACGGGCTCGCGACCTCGCGATGTCCAGATTGCTGAGATCGGGCTACATACAAAAGTGTTGCGATCGCGCGCCTGGGAACGACTTAAATTTGAAGTAGAATATGGACGTCGTAAAGGCACCACGGCCAACACCTACCTGATCCAGTCCGATCGAACACTGTTGATCGATCCCCCGGGTGAATCGTTTACTCAGCTCTTCTTAACTCACCTGGCGCAACAGATCGATCTAACTACCCTGGATTATATTCTGCTGGGGCATGTCAACCCCAACCGGATGGCGACACTGGCCCATCTGGTCGAGCGAGCCCCCCAGGTCAAATTAGTCTGTACTCACCCCGCCGCCAATGCCCTTAAAGCCATGTTTCCCGATTGGGCATCGCGACTGTCTCCAGTGCGCAGCGATCGCCAACTGGACCTGGGCCAGGGTCACCAACTTCAGTTTTTATCCATCCCGACGCCCCGCTGGCCAGATGGGTTGGCCACCTATGATGCCGCCACCCAAATTTTATTTACCGACAAGCTGTTGGGGGCCCATATCTGTAGCGATACCCTTTGGGATAAAGACTGGCAACAGCTAGATGAAGATCGCCGCTACTATTTTGATTGCCTGCATGCCCCCCAAGCGAGACAGGTCGGGACCGCCCTGCTGCGCTTCTCAAAACTGCCCGCCCAATGCTACGCCCCAGGCCACGGGCCCCTAGTGCGCTATAGTCTCAGCCGATTTAGTCTTGACTATCGCCAGTGGTGCCAACAACAAACCCAGCAAGCTTATCGGGTTGCTCTGCTCTATGCCTCTGCCTATGGTAATACGGCGGTTTTAGCAGGTGCTATTGGTCGGGGGCTGACCAAGGCGGGGGTGGCCGTAGACGCGATCAATTGCGAATCGGCGAACGTTGATGACATTATCCGAGCGATTGCCGCCTGCGATGGATTTATCATCGGCTCACCTACCCTGGGGGGCCATGCCCCGGTTCAAATTCAAACCGCCTTGGGGACGATTTTGTCTACCGCTGAGACCTTCAAACTGGCTGGGGTATTTGGCTCCTATGGTTGGAGTGGTGAAGCCGTTGATCTGCTAGAACAAAAGCTGCGAGATGCCAACTATCGCTTTGGTTTTGCCCCGATCCGAGTCAAATTTAGCCCCAACCAGGCGGCTCTCCAGCAGTGTGAAACCGCTGGCACAGAATTTGCCCAACAGTTGCGCAAACATAAAAAACGCCAGGCCCTTCGACAGGCAGTCACCGAAACCCAAGCCAATCGAACCGCCCAGGCGGTCGGTCGGATTATCAATTCGCTATGTGTTGTCACGGCTCAGCAAGGCGATCTCGACCGGGGTCTGCTGACGGCTTGGGTATCTCAAGCCAGCTTTAACCCACCCGGTATCATGTTCGCCATTGCCGCTGATCAGTCTGTCGCCTGTCTAACCCAACCGGGGACCCCCTTGGTGCTCAACATTTTGAAAGCAGGCCACAACGTGCGCCGACATTTTTCTCACTTACCAACGCCCGGAGAAAATCCTTTCATGTTTTTAGATCATCATCGAGCGCCCAATGGCTGTTTTATTCTGGATGAAGCCCTGGCCTATTTGGAGGGCACAGTCAAAAATTGGATGGCCTGCGGCGATCATTGGCTTATTCATGCAGAGATCACCCAGGGAAATGTTTTGGAGCCTGAGGGGGGGTGTAATTAAAAGTGGGATTTTCCATCAAGCCCTGCTGGAAGCGAGATTTCGCCAATAATCATCCCAATCTTGGTTAGCTCGCAACACTCTGAGGGCTAACATCGTTTCGGCTTTTTCAACAGACCACCAACTACCA
>JBCCRZ010000705.1:0-3330 GCA_039200855.1 Cyanobacteria bacterium P01_D01_bin.44
CCCGGAGTCGGCCCAAACCATCGTGGCAACCTTCTATAATCATGTTTCAAATCAGTCCTGGGATGCGGCTCGTGGCCTGGCCGATGGTCCACTGGTACAGCAATTTAGCCCTGACTTCTTTCAGCAGTTTCAGCAGGTCACGGTGGAGAATGTGCGGGTCACCGCCCAAACGGCTGAAACCATTGAGCTATTAGGCCAAAACACCTATGTATATGATGACGGCTCAACCCAACAGGAGGAGCGCACTTACACGGTGCAACTGATCAATGGCGAACCGCGTATGGTGGCCTCGGATTTTGTGCGAGTGATTAAATCTCGATCTTAAAGCTGGTCAGGATCGATCCCCAATTCGCGTAGGCGCTCGGCGAGCCTGTCAGCTCGCTGTTTTTCTTGCTCAGCTCGCTGTTTTTCTTGCTCAGCTCGCTGTTTTTCTTGCTCAGCTAATTCAGCCGAGGTGGGAATCCAACAATCGTTAGCGTCATACCACCGCAACCACTGTCCATCTGCTTCCTGATACTCGCCTTGCCAAACCCCAAGTCCCAAGTTTAGTTCTTCGAACCAATATCGGTTATCGATGATAGAGACTTCCTGATATCGGGTCGTCATCAGTTGAAACAAGCGAAACCGATTTTTATATCGGTCGAAGACAGCATAGTAAGGAACTCGCAAAATTTGTTCGTAAACTTCCCATTTTCCGGGTGGTTGGCTAACTTCTCGCAGGGTTTGCCCCAGATCTTCAGCTTCTGTGCCAGGTGACAACAGCTCTATTACTAGAAACGGACTGACCATTTCCTGCCAAATGACGTAGCTCCACCGCAGGTCTTCTTGCTGTTTGGCTTTGGGTACGCCCAAAACTAAGAACCAATCTGGACGCTTGTACCAGTGGGGTTGACGGCTATCGTAGTGAATGTTTAGATCCGTTCCTATGAGAATCCGGTCGACTGGATGCGTGTTGATTTGACAAGTTTCTCGCAGGAGTTGGGGTTGGAATTCATGAAACTCATCTGGCAAACCAGGATCCTCTGGATATTCGCTAGGGAGGTCATACATGGTCGGCAGCGGTTTTTGTAACGCCCGTGGCGAATCTGGCTGTGGCGAATTGCTTTGATACATGCTGCCTTCCTCGCTCAGGTTACCCTAGCTAAGTACATACGGACTAGTCTAGCAGGCTCTTGTGTTTCCCCTATGAACCTGCCGCAGGCACCGCTTCTTTGTGTTGGCAGTCATCGCATAGTCCAAAGAATTCGAGGGTGTGGTAAAAAATCTTGAACTGATGGGATTGGTTGAGATGCTTTTCTAAGTCGTGCACAGGGCACTCGTCAATTGCGACCGAATCACCACAGCGGAGGCAGGTCAAGTGGTGCCGATCTTCGTGGCTGAGGCTATAAAGGGCCTCGCCGTTGGGGAGGGTGCGGACTTGCACAATGCCTTCCAGCTTCAAGGCTTCGAGACCCCGATAAACCGTGGCCAGGCCAATTTTGGTGCCCTTCTGGCGTAGCTCCAGGTGCAGATCCTGGGCTGAGATCGAACGATTCAGCTTCTGCAAAACCTTGAGTACACTCTCCTGACTGCGGGTGCGATGAGTTTTCATGCTAGCAAACCTCCTTGTTTCCAGCTTAAACGAAAGCCACAGGGGGTAACTAGTTATTGCGAGAAGTTCTGGCAGACGGAAGAGGGAAGGGGGAAAGGGCGAAAGGCGTATAGCCCAAGGGGCATTTAAGAAAAGCGTAGCCATGCCCGATAGGGCTATAGGGTGAAAGGCGAAGCCGGAGAGTTTTGAATTTCGCATCGGTTCTAACTCCTAACTCCTAACTCCTGTCCTCGATACTTTTCACCTCAACCGGTTGCCTTACGATATGCTTAAAAAGCACCTAATTTTGGTAGATTCACCGTGGCGCAGACCTATCAGGCTGACATCTATGTCACTCTCAGACCTTCTGTATTAGATCCGGCGGGGACGGCGGTACGGTCTGGTCTGGAGCATATGGGGTATGACAATGTGGAACGCGTTCGGATTGGTAAATATATAGAGGTGTCGCTCACGGCTGAGGATGAAGCAACGGCTCAGCAGCAGTTAGATCGGATGTGCGATCAGCTGTTGGCAAATCCGGTGATTGAAAACTACCGCATCGAAATCAAGCAGCTATCGTCTGTCGGGTGAGAAAGCTATGAAATTTGGGGTTATCACGTTTCCGGGGTCTAACTGCGATCGCGACGTCGTCTATGTCACTCGCGATATCCTCCAGCGGCCCACTCGGCGTATCTGGCACGAGGACAGCGATCTATCCGATATTGACGTAGTCGTAATCCCTGGCGGGTTTAGCTACGGCGACTATCTGCGCTGCGGGGCGATTGCTCAATTTTCACCCGCGATGCGCTCTACCATTGAGCACGCTAAGCAGGGCAAACTGGTGCTGGGGATTTGCAATGGGTTTCAAGTGCTGACTGAGATTGGCCTGCTGCCGGGGGCGCTGGTGCGCAATCGGGATTTGCATTTTATTTGCGATCGCGTTCCCCTGAAAGTTGAGCGGACGGATTTACCCTGGACGCAGGCGTATCAACCGGGGCAGATGATCACGCTGCCGATTGCCCACGGGGAAGGCTGCTATTATGCGGACGACGATACCCTCAAGGCGTTGGCAGATCATCAGCAGGTGCTGTTTCACTATTGTGATGCCCAGGGTAACGCCAATGAGGCCAGTAACCCCAACGGGTCTTTGCACAACATCGCCGGGATTTGTAATCGGGCTGGCAATGTGTTGGGAATGATGCCCCATCCGGAACGGGCTGCGGATCCGATGCTGGGTAGCACGGACGGCTTGCCTTTGTTAGAAGGTCTGCTCAAAGCGGCTATGGTGAGCGCTTAGGGCTCAGTCGCGTTCTCGATACTGCACCTGCCGCCGAATGGTACTGATGGGCAGGTTGAGCTTTTGGGCAAGGGTGGATTCGATAGCGGCGGGGTTGGTATCGGGTAGCTCCAGAGTTTGAGTGATAATGTCAGGTTTGACGGATTTGAGGGTGACTTGGGAGGTGCCTTTAGATTCGTAAATATCTACTTTGATGGCCAGGAGTCTGATTGGGTTGGGGGATGGAGTGGTCGTCACCTGGACCTCAAAGACGCTAGCATTTGGTTGTTTTAGCAAGTGATGGGTGACTGCACCCGCAAGCCCCCAAAAGAGTATCCCTAGCAGGGGTAGCAGCCCCCAAAATAGCAGCCCTAACGGCGGCTGTTTATGCATCCAATCTACACGTCCACGCATCTTAAATTAATCCTAAGCCCATGATGATCTTACTGGTTGAAGATGATCCTGCTCAGCTTGAGCCCCTGGC
>JBCCRZ010000706.1:0-3325 GCA_039200855.1 Cyanobacteria bacterium P01_D01_bin.44
AGCAATTAACCCTCTTCGTTTTGAGTAAGAAAGCCTGTAAAGCGTTTGTTTTCAGGGTTCTAGTACATGCGGGTGTAGTTCAGTGGTAGAACGTCAGCTTCCCAAGCTGAATGTCGACGGTTCGAGTCCGTTCACCCGCTTTTAAAGTCTTTAAATACAGCGCTTAGGATGGAGTATCGCATACTCCATCCTAGTAAGTTGTCTAATGCTAAACCTGGTTAATAAGGACGCTGCCCAATGACATTGCCGCCAGGGGAATATTGACACACCCAGACTTCCTTAGTCGCATCCTGGGTGCGGGCGACGCCACAGCCAACGGCTGTTGTCTCTGCCCAGATGATTTGGGTGTAGTGATAGCATTGCTGCCCCGCAATGCAGGCATTTGCGGCATAATCGTAAAAATTACGCTCGTCTAACCATCGACCAATCGCCCGCTCGGGTGTACTGTAAGCACCACCTGGGGCACTACTTTGTAGGCTAGTCAGATTCTCTCCTACTGTTCCATTGTTGCGTAAATCAGCCGGGCTATGCTCTAGGCGATCTCGTTGCAACAAGATCTCAGCCCAATCTTCAGCGCTAACGGCTAACTCAGCTGACCACGACAGTTCAGGCAAGTTTAAGGATCTTCTCTCTTGATTATGAGCTTCGAGGGCTTTATCAATCCCAGCTTGACTTGAGAGCGTGTACGTATTGGTTGTTAGTCCTGCTGCCGTAGCCTGATCAAGGCTACGAATTCGAGTTGTTGCAACCCCAGATTCTATTTCGCCTGGGCCATCTAGATATTGGACGTCATAGCTCCAGATCCAATCCCCCCCGTAAGATTGCCCAACTGCCCCCCGAATCGTAGCTTCTCGCCATGATTGATTTTGAACCACATAGACAATGCCGCTCAATTCAGGCCCTGCTGACTGGGCCTGAGCTTTTTGAGAACCTGACAGGGCAACTCCCTGCCACAGGCCAGTCTGGGATATGACACAGCTCAGCACTAAACTCAAAAAGGCGAGCCCAAATAAATGTCTATTTTTCACAAGTCTTGCTGCTTTAAGGGGGGTTAAGGAAATGCCTTGGACAAAATATTTGTAGAGCACCTTGATTGAGATATTGGTCCATGCAGTGGAGCCATATCTCAGCAGCATTATATTGAGGGCAGACAGGTGCCCTGGAGAGAACAGGTACACCTGTCAAATTGGCCTATGTTGAAAGTGGTGCTACCGTATCAATACCGTTACGGGTCTTTCAACTAGTCACGCTTGATAAGCCAAGACAAGTCAACAATTTCAGTATTGAGATCGGATGTGAACAATAGCATTTTTCTACAGGCGAGTTGACGCAGCTGAGCCAGTATTACAATGCCAACAAGCTGCTGATCGAGTCCGTTAATAGCGATTGTTATGTCAGTCGCGAAGTGCGCGATCGCATCCTACAAACGATGTTCTTGCCGTCCAGGCGGCTACCCAAGCCAGGGCAGCAAGGTAACTAGCTGGTTAGCGGACGATCGGGATTCCTTTTTTGATATAGTACAAATGAATCTGGATGAGATGTTCTTAAGGATATTTAGTGTTTAGATTCGTTAATAACCTGGGTTGATACGCTATATTTAGGGCGTCTTAAAAAAGAGTTGACTATGGTTTCTCAGCTTAGGGCTGTGAGTTCTGCTCAAGGAGCTGCCAAGGTGATCCGGCATCCCTTGCTCCATGCCATTTCGGGGACGCTGCAGGTGTTTACCTGTGTGCATCGGAGCTTTTTTACCAATGTGATGGTGCAAGCGTTGCGGGCCGCTGAGCAAGGGCGTTCGGTGCTGCTAGTGCAGTTTTTAAAGGGCGGTATTAATCAAGGGCCTGATCAGCCTATGCAGATGGGCCAAAATTTAGACTGGCTCCGGTGCAGCTACGCTGGGTGCATTACCGAGACGACCACAGATGATGAGGCCAGGACGGCGCTACATCAGCTCTGGGAGCATACTCGTGTCGTGGTAGAGCAGGGTAAGTATAGTTTGGTTGTCCTGGATGAGCTGAGTCTGGCTATTGAGTATGGCCTGCTGAGCGAAGCGGATATTTTGGAATTTCTGGAGGCACGACCGCCTCAGATCGATATGATTCTTACCGGGCCTCATATGCCCTATGCCATTCTGTCCATCGCTGATCAGGTAACGGAATATCGTCGTAATTTTTTGCCCTAGATTTTTTATCCCAGATTTTTGCCATGATTAAAAATGATACTTGGATTCAGACAATGGCCGCACAGGGCATGATTTCGCCCTTTGAACCTGCTTTAGTAAGGCGGGTACAGCTTCCCCAAGGGTCGCCTGAGATGCCGGTTATCAGCTACGGCTTGTCCTCCTATGGGTATGACATTCGACTGTCGCCCAGCGAGTTTCGGATCTTTCGCCACATTCCAGGCACAGTGATTGACCCCAAGCGGTTTAACCCGGATAACCTGGAGCCGACTCAGCTAAGAGAAGACGAAAATGGCAGCTACTTTATTTTGCCGGCCCATTCCTACGGGCTGGGGGTGGCGCTAGAGCGGTTGGCTATCCCCGATAACATCACCACGATTTGCATTGGCAAGAGCACCTATGCTCGCTGTGGCATCATCGCGAATCTGACACCAGCAGAGGCGGGCTGGCGAGGCTATCTGACCTTAGAGTTTTCTAACTCGTCGAGTGCAGACTGCCGCATCTATGCTAGCGAGGGGGTGGTACAGCTGCTGTTTTTAGAGGGCGAGCCCTGCGAGGTGAGCTATGAAACCCGCAATGGCAAATATCAAGATCAGCCTGAGATGGTTACCCTGGCAAGGGTTTAGACGATTCAGCTGAGACAGTTCAGGTTCTGTCCACTGGGGCACGAAAAAGACAGCACGCACTCTGAAAGAAAAGCATGTAGCAAATGCTACTGGCTTTCTGAAAGGAGTACTGAAATGTCTGTCACTTGCTGTACGGTCAATCAACTGCGCAATATCTACTGGCGCAAGCTCATGCAGGCGGGGATATCACCCCGAACGGCGAAGGCGATTGCGGGTGCGATCGCAACCTACGATCTCGAGCACATCCGTCCTAGTAAGCGAGAACAGCAGCTGATTAGCTACTACTGCACTGCCATCGCCCAGGCAAAGCTATGGCGACTAGAGCTTTTGCTGGCTGACGCCCCGCAACGCCATCGCAGCAGTCCCGTTGTCAGAGAGTAGTGTTTTGAGTTCGTTCAGAAGGGCCTCTTGCTCTTGCCGTAAAGTTTCTAGCTGCTGCAAAATATGGGTCACCTGATCGTCAGTGGGGGAGACCGGGGCCATCGCCCGCTGGGTCGAGCGAAACCCTCGAATGGCCAGCCAG
>JBCCRZ010000707.1:0-3313 GCA_039200855.1 Cyanobacteria bacterium P01_D01_bin.44
ACCAGGTTGAGCATACCGTCCTGATAGCTAGCCGTTACCTCAGCATTTTCAACCCGAGCCGGAAGTGGAATCACACGCTCGAATTTGCCGTAGTAAAATTCGCTGCGAGTGGTACCGTTTTCTTCATCAGTTCGTTCAGACTTGCGCTCACCGCGAATCGCAACAGCGCGCTCGGTCACCTCAATATCGAAGTCCTCTGCCTTGAGACCAGGCACTTCTAGCTTGAGATGCACCGCCTCATCGGTCTGGCTGAGTTCGGCAGCAGGCACTTGAGCAAAGTTGCCAAACGCTGAATAGGAAGCTGGCCCTTCCTCAAATAAACGATCCAGCTGACGCTGTAGGGTGTTCATTTCGTGCCAGGGGTTCCAACGAACTAGAGTAGACATAGTGTTTTCTCCTTGAAGCTTTGAAGTATCGCTTATGATTCTCATTGTAGGTAGTCAGGAGAGAAAAGATATTCGGTTTCTATCCCTGATAAGTGGGTCGTTTCCCGAACCCTACAACAACCGGAACAATGAGTTCGGTTTACCCACCCTCTCCCCTGAATACCCTCTCCCCTGAATACCTCCTGCCCCCTGCCCCCTACTCTCTACCGTCTACCCCCTACCCGCCAACGCCAACCACCCCTGAATCAATCGAACAATGGGCAAAATCCTTCTTAGTCAAAGAATAACCTCACATTAATCAATTTCCCGCCAACCCTTAATATCTTGCTAGTGCTTTCTTAGTCCTGACCCAGTAGCCTGCTTGTGATGTTGGGGGTCTTAAAGAAGACAGATGGCGACGGGCACGTGCGAGTCAACTCAGACAGATACTCAGCCGCAGGACAGTCAACATCCACTTGTTAGCCGCTATGGGTTAGCCGGGGTTGGATTAGGCTTGGGTCTTTTATTGATCAGTGGTGTAGGGGTGTCACAGACGGTGCCCCCTCAGTCAGTGGCTCAACCTGCGACGATGGTTCGCCTTGTGGTGGGCACCATTTTGGGGCATCAATCAAAGCGAGCAACCCGTGGTGGTGGCCACCCATGCTCGGGTTGATTCAGTCTCGCTGAGTCAGCTGCTAGCGCAAGCCGGTTTTCAAGAAGCGGTGATGTTGGATTCGGGGCAAAGCACGTCGTTGGTTTACCAAGGCAAGTCGTTGATGGGGTTTGAACCTCGACCAGTCCCCCATGTGGTGGCGCTGTCAGCGCCCAAGGGGTGCTTAGCAGCACAGTAGACGGTCTTTAATCGGCTTACCTATTGCGACTGCAAGCTTCTAATCACGGTGCTGTGACCTAACCACTACCAGGAGCCTATGGCTTTGTCGCAAAAATCAACGCCTGGATTATTTTGCAAATATTCTTGCAGGCGACTGACGGCATCGCGGCGAGTTGGAACCGTTTGATTAACCTTGACGGTGCCCATTTCTAACTGGATACCCGTATCAATCTGAACCTTGAGCTTGTTGTTGCGAGTCGGCTGAATTTGATATTCGAAATGTTCAACTGTTTGGGTCATGACTGTAAAGGGGGTATGTGGGTATTTGGTAGAAACAGCCATAGTTAAACTGTACCGGGTTCACACTTCCGACTACCTCCGGCTTAAGGAGCAAGATTCTAAGCAATGTGGCTGAAAGCAAAAATGAAGCGATCACCCTAACGACTCAACAGCGCATCAACCGCCTGCTTGATAAACGCCTCGTCTTCAGAATTTTGATAAGGGTTCCCGGCTCGATGGCCCCAAATTGAGTCAATCGGGCAATACTCACTATTCGGGATCAGCTTTGCCTCGGCCTCACAGTCCTCTGGTGTAAAGTACAGGTCTGTGGTCGCAGGCATGACCAGCGTATTTGCTTGAATTGATCTCAACGCCTGGGCATAATCGCCCTGGTAGCTTGGGTTATCGCTCACATCACACTGCAGCCAGGTCTCTATCATCGCCAACAAATTGTGGGGATCGCGCTTGCGGTAGCCCGCCTCCCAACTGCGGAGCAGGTAGTCTTCTAAGGACTCATAACCCCATTTCAGGTAGGGCTTTGCCCGGTAGTAAGGCTGCGATGCGGCCCAGCTAGCGTAGATTTGGGTAAAGGTGTGGAAGCCCCGCTCCGGGATTCCCTCAAATCGCTCACCATTCCAGGCGGGATCGCCTTTGAGGGCAGCCCGCAGGCTGTAGAGAAAAACTCGATTGTGGTCGGTGGTTTTGGCGGTGCCGCAGAGAGCGGCAATCCGCTGGACTCGCTCGGGGTACAGGGTGCCCCAGTGATAGCCTTGCTGGGCTCCCATCGACCAGCCATAGATCAGAGCCAATTGCTCAATGCCAAAACTCTCGAGTAGGGCAACCTGGGCGCGAATATTGTCGTAATGGGTGAAGTAAAAGCCTGGTTGCTTGGCCGTCTCGCAGTTGCTAGGCGAGGTAGATAGGCCATTGCCAAACATATTCGGCATGATGATAAACCAGTCCGTCGGGTCGAGGATACCCCCCGGACGCACCAGCCAATTGACGTCGGTGTGCTGCGCACCGTAGGAGGTGGGGTAGAGAATGACGTTGGATTTATCAGGTTTCAACTCCCCATAGGTCTGATAAACCAGCGCTGCCTCTGGCAGCGTCACCCCACACTGACACGTAAAATCTTTAAGTAAAAATTGCTTAGGAGATTCCATATATGTTCTTGAGCGCCCTGGTTGGTTAAGTCAAGAATACAGCGCGCGTCTTCTACTGACCAAACGTGGCAACAATATTCTTGTTGACCCGCAAGTAGCCTGACTCAACGGAGGCAAAGTGCGATCGCAACATTCCATGGGCCTCAGGCAGCACATGAAACGGAATTGACGGATACAGATGATGCTCCGCGTGAAACGGCATATTCCACATCAGAAATCGCAAAGGCCATCGCGTTAGTGTTGTGCGCGTATTGGTTAATGGATTATCGTCACCGGTGCAGCCGGTGTGTTCGGCCAGGAGAATAAACCGCAGCAGCGGTTGACCCACCGCCAGGGGCAACAGCCAGTAGGTGACGACAAACAAAGGGTGCCCCAACGCCGCTGCAGCGAGGCCGACAGCCACATAAACACCCAGCTGTAACCGGGTCGAGCGAATTACCTCCGCATGGCTGCTCTCTGGCAAAAAGTAATAGTCGTCTAGCTGACCCAGGGCGACCTGCGGATGACCTCGGAATTTCCCGAGCCACCAAGGCAGGCCGCTCAGCTGCCAAAGATAGTCTCCCCAGCTCGTGGGTTTGGGATCGCCCAGCTCAGGGTCCTTACCGGGAATCTGTGTGTAGCGGTGATGCCACTTGTGGTAACGCCGATAGAAAGTGCTGTTATAAAACGACAAC
>JBCCRZ010000708.1:0-3299 GCA_039200855.1 Cyanobacteria bacterium P01_D01_bin.44
CCCTACTTTAGCCGGGGGGCTAACGGCATTGACGGCACCCTTTCCACGGCGATGGGGATGGCTCACCGCAATCAAAGCAGTGTACTTCTGACGGGGGACCTGGCCTTTTTGCATGACACCAATGGGCTTTTGACGCTGCCCCACTTGCAAGGGCATCTCACCATCGTGGTAATCAACAACCGGGGTGGTGGGATTTTTGAGGGGCTGCCCATCGCCCAGTTTGAGCCGCCCTTTGAGCAATATTTTGCAACGCCCCAAGCGGTAGAGCTTGAACCCCTTTGCAGGGCTTATGGGGTGAGCTATGTTCGAATTCAGGATTGGGAACAGTTTGTGGACTGTGTGAAAGAATTGCCAGATAGCGGGGTGCGGCTGTTGGAGGTGGGATGCGATCGCAAACAAGACGCCCAATGGCGTAAAACTCATTTGATCGGGTAGGGGCGCGGTGACCGCGCCCCTACCGGGGGCGATAAAACATTGTCCATCGACCCACCTGTTCTGATCGGGTGTAATTGGTCTCAATCCAACTCAGCTGTAGCGGGAGCCCTCCAGACACAATTAAGACAGAGGGGCTGCTGATTTTACGGCGGAGGTATCGGGCTGAGTCCAGCTCTCCAAGCTGAACCCAATGGTCGCGCCAGGCGTTGCGGGTTTGGAATTGCACATCGGGGTTGATGTCTCCCCCGTTAATCGTAATCAAATCGTGATCCAGGTTAAACGCCAGGGACGGCAGTGTTTCGTTATACACGAGTATCGGCAAATCTTGAAGTTGCCGGGTCTTAATCACCTGGGCTAGGGGCTGAGTGGTCTCAACCCAAAATGGATTGGCTGCCATCAAGTAACCGCTGTATACCGTCAGCAGCAATGACGACACCAGCGCCATCGTCACCAACCGAAAGCGCACCCCCGCTTTGATCAGCGTGAATAATAGACCATTTAGACCGATCATCCCTAGGGCCGTAATTGCCATCGGCCAAGAGAGATGCAGCCGCTCCCCCAGGAGCTGAGACAGTAACGGCACCCCCAGCGCCAATAGCCCCGCTATCAGATATAGCTGTAAAAATAAAATGCCGTAGCGACGCATTTCAATCCCTGAGAACAGATGACTCAGGTAGCCCAAAATAATTGCAAACCCGGCAAACACAGACATCAGTGAAAATATGGGCCGAGCCCCCAGGGCCAACGCCACCGACGGTAGCAGCAGCCAAAACAGCGCAACTTGAACGATGATAGGGTTATCCCAAAGGCCAAAGTTGCGTCGCAATAAACTGGTTACTAAGATGCCTATCCAGGGCAAGCTGCCCGCCATCAGTGCCAGGGGAAACTGCCACCAGCGGGTGGATAACAGCGCGGGCTGAGCAATGGGCTGATACCAATAAGTTTGCCAAAAGTAGCTGAGAAAGTTGTCATGCTGGGTGGCCAGATAGGCAACCCAAAAGCCCCCCAGTAAGCAAAAGATACCTCCGGCCAGAGCCGCATGGTTGAGATGAATCTGACGATTACCCTGGCCAAAAATCAATAAATACACCACAAACGACGTGGGTAAGACAAAGATCTGAAACCCATCTGTCAAAAAGCCCAGCCCCAGACAAAGGGCCAGGCTATAAAGCACCCATCTCCGTTTCTCAAGGTGGTAAACCAGCAGGCTATACACTGCCCCCAGCTCAAAGACTGTCAAAAACAGGACGGGTGATACTTGCCGTGATCCCAGCAGCACCAGGGGCAGGGTTGGATAAATCAGTCCCGCAAACAGGGCCACCTGCCGAGACCCCAATAGTCTCAGGGCAATGTGATAGACCAGGCCTCCCTGAACCACTAGGGCCACCTGCCCAAAGAACCTTGCCCCAAAGGGGTTAACGCCCCAAAGTCTCATTCCCAAAGCCGTCAGCCAGTAGGTCAGGGGGGGATGATCATAGGTATCAATCCACAGCAGACGAGGCCGCAAGTAGTCGCCAGAGCGCAGCATCTCGCGACTGATTTCAGCGTATTTGGCTTCGGAGCCGTCTAAAATGGGCCAGCTGTTGAGGTTATAGAGCAGCGCGATTAAGACAACGGTCAAAACCAGATACAAAAACCGATCGGTGCGCATGGCGTTGCCTATTCTTTAGGGGGTTATTCCCATCGGGTTTCTGCTGGGGGCTCGTAGCGGTCTTGCTCACGCTGCCGAATTTGCCGTTGGATCTGTCGCCGTACTTCTTGAAAGCTATCTTTGCGCAAGTAGGGATAATCGCTGACCCAGACCTTCGCATCGGGAATATAAATATCAGAGACGGTAATGATGCGGCTGAGGTCATCCCGATTAGAGGTCACAATCATCTCTGCCGGATCGCCTCGTCGGATCAAGCGATAATCCTTCCTCAGCGGCACCCGCAGTGTTGTGTAAAAGCCACTGTTGTCGCCGACTTCAAGATTAATTTGCTTTTCTCGGTTTTCAACGATCACCAATTCACCCCGTTGATTAACGGTTTCGTTAGCGCTGACAACATCATCGGTAATGTACAGATCGAGCACACGCCCGCGCCAAAATCCGCCAAATGAGCTGCGTCGCATTTCGTTATTGCGACGACTCGCCTGGAAAACAGGTGCCCAAAACCAATAGGTGCCAATCAAGGCCGCCCCGACAAACACAACGGGGTCAAATATCTCGCCAAAGATGCGCAGGAAGAAGACTGCCGCCATGCCCACACCCGAAATTAAAATGCGGCGCAAAAAGTCCGACGGCTTGCCCCAGGTATAACGGTATTGCTCCACTGTGGCGATTTTCGGCACCAGCTCATCAAATTTTTCTCGGGTTAGCGGCACCAGCATAGAGACGCGCAATCATTGTAACGATTACATTACATCATATTGAATAGATAACTTAAATGGATAACGGGGGCTCAGCATTTAGCTAGCCCCCGTTATTAGCGTTGGATAATTCAGGTTAGGAAATTGCTTCGATTCGACGTCTTCAAATTAATGATGACGAAAAATTAATGATGACGAAAGCGACGAAAACGACGACGACCAAAACCCCGACGGAAACGACGGCGACGGCGAAAATGATGGAAGTTTTTGCTCCGATCGTTGTCTTCGAGACTCGGGTTAATGGTTTTGGTGTCGCTGAGATCCAAAGTTTCTAATGAAGCGGTTTGAGAAGCGATTTCTGGTTCGAAGGCTTGGGCCGAGGGAGAAAGCGCACCCAGGGCTAACGTTAAAGCTAATGCAGACAAGAGAGGGCGTTTCATAATCTGTCTCCTTGTAAAGGTGTGAAGTGTGCAAAGCGAGTAAGCTTTGCTTTCTTGAGTACAAGAATGACAGGG
>JBCCRZ010000709.1:0-3288 GCA_039200855.1 Cyanobacteria bacterium P01_D01_bin.44
AATAAGCGCATATTCTGGCGCGATTTGCATGCCGTTCCTGGTTTTTATGGGGTTTTGCTCGTAGGTTTTCTAATTCTGACTGGCCTGCCGTGGTCAGCCTTTTGGGGTGACACCTTTGCTCAAGTCTGGGGCCGTTTCCCTGACCAAATGTGGGACGATGTACCTGCCTCTACCGTATTGACGGGGTCGCTGAATCAACAGGGTAAGACCGTTGTGCCCTGGGCAGTCGAGCAGTTTCCGATGCCGCAATCTAATCCTGACGGTTATGCGCACGACGCAGAGGCTACTCAAGCAGAGCTGGTTGCTTATCGAGCGGACTTAGCCAATAGCCCTCCTGTTGATTTGAACACCATCGTGGCCCTGGCCCAAACAGGAGGGGCACCTCCTGGGTTTAGTGTGACTTTCCCTGACGGAGAGACAGGGGTTTATACGGTATCCGCCTTCCCCAATGACCCCACCCAAGAAGTCACAATGCACATTGATCAATACAGTGGTCAAGTGTTAGCAGACGTGCGCTGGCAAGATTATGGTTTAGTGCCCAAAGCTGTTGAGATGGGCGTTTCTATTCATATGGGCAAGTATTTTGGGTTGACCAATCAATTGCTGATGTTGCTGGCCTCGTTAATTGCCATCCTGCTCTCTGTGACCGGAGCGGTCCTGTGGTGGCAGCGCCGCCCTAAAGCGTCTGGATGGCTGGGCGCACCCACTTTACCGGCCCATGTGCAACATTGGCGAGTGCCGTTGGCGATCGTGGCTGTCTTGGGGTTAGTGTTTCCCTTAGTGGGGCTTTCTCTGGTGGCAGTCTTACTTTTAGATTACTTTGTGTTGTCGCGCATTCTGCTGCTCAGACGTGTGTTTTACTAGACGGTTGAGCCCTCAGGGAGTCATCCCATAAGTCGGTGAGGTGCTGATGATCACAGTACGATTATTTGAACCCCAGGATGCCGAGCCAATAGCTCAGTTATTTCATGGCACCGTTCGTGAAGTCAATGTCCGCGACTATTCTACCGATCAGGTGCGGGCCTGGGCTCCGGATGATATTTGCTTTAGAGACTGGGACGTGGTGTGTGCTAGCCGATTTACCTATGTGGCTGATGATCAGGGCACCATCGCGGGTTTTGGTGAGCTGGAGCCTAACGGTCACATCGACTGCTTTTATTGCCACAAAGATTACCAGTGTCGCGGCGTCGGTAGGCAAATCTATCAAGCTATTGAAGCAAAAGCGATGGAGCTATCATTGAGTCGATTGTTTGTTGAGGCTAGCATCACGGCAAAGCTATTCTTTCAACGGATGGGATTTGCTGTTGTTAAAGCGCAGACGGTCACTTGTGGGGTGAAATTTTTATCAACTATCTGATGGAAAAGCGTCTCAAGACTTAAAAAAAATGAGGCTTCACTGCGATCTCATCCCCAAACAGGGTAGAGCTTCCTGGATGAACAGCCTTTAAAGTTAACGTTTTCTGACATTAGCCAAAATTGTATTGTCTAACGCTGGCACATTAGCAAATAGGAAGCGCGCATAGCGAAACTCCCCTCACAAATGCTTATGCTAGACTATCCAAAAACTGACTCTTTTAAATCTGCATGAAAGATATATTAGAGAATATAGCCTTGCTTAGGCCGCATCTATAAGCGCCTCGGCTTGCTTTTTTCACATGCTAAGAGATCGAGCTTGTCACCAGGAACCTGTTAGTACCAGACAGTTGTTTTACTGCTTTGTTCTCTATGATTTTTTACTATTTAATCACATGTCGTTTGACTAGCACCACAATACGCGAAGAGGCTTGGTCGCAAGATGGTATTAGGCACTGATCGCAAACTGATACAATCCACTGACTCTCTGGCGACCTTGCTGCGAGTTGATGCTGGATATGCCAATAATAAGGGTGAGATTTATGACAATAATGGGGTATTTATTGATTTCCCAAGAGAACTCAGCAGTAAAAACAGATCTAATTTAGATTTCTCATCTGTGATCAAACAATTGTGTAACAAAAGAGTTGCATGTCTGGTTCATGAGCGCAGAAATTACTCGTATTATCATTGGACTTATGAAACACTGCCTAAACTGATTTATCTAAACAAGCATCGAAAAGAACTTGAAGTGGATAAACTATACTTTCATTATGGTTTTTTGGGGCATCCTTATCAAAGGCAAGCTATAAGGAAACTTGGATTTAAGTTTTGGCAAATATTAGACGCTAAAAGAATTAGCTCTTTAATGGCTAAAGAGATATTGGTCGTTAAACTGCATGACAGTCGCTTTGACCCAGGTGCTGAATTGTGTCGAACGATCAAATCAGCTTTTATCAAAAGGCCTGCAAAAGAAACTGGCCGAAGAATTTATCTTACCCGAGATCATGTAAAAACTGGCCGAAAAGTGGCCAATGAGGCACAGCTAAGGGCGTTGCTAAGTGCTTATGGATTTCAAGCAGTTATCGCTGACAATCTAAGTTTATCTAATCAAGCTACACTTTTTAATGAATCCAAATATGTTATCAGTCCCCATGGGGCCACATTGGCAAACATCGTTTTTTGTGAACCCGGTACTAGAATTCTAGAACTATTTAATCGGATGGATCGATCTGCGTGGCGACCGGTATATTCCAGAATCGCTGAGAAATGCGAGCTTGAGTTGATGCCATTGGCTCCTAAACAGACAGTCCTCCCCCAAACTGTACAGGATGAGGACGGGCAAAATGATAAAGTCCAGCATAGGACTGATTTTGTCGCTGACTTGAGCGCTATACAAGCGATTCTCACAGATTGGGGCCTTTAGCGGGGCGTCTTGCGGCCACGGTTCTCCAGGCTCTGTAGAGTTGAAATGGCTCTCTGCAACTTCCTAGTTTATCTTTGCCAGCTTGATTGCTCGCTAATCACGCCGTCTTCTAAATAGGTAATGCGATCGGCGGCGTCTGTGATGCGTGGGTCGTGGGTAATAATCAAAACTGTGCAGCCTTTCTCTTTGGCGAGGTGTTGCAACAACTCTACGACGGCTTGGCCTGATTGAGAGTCGAGGGCGGCGGTGGGCTCATCGGCCATAATGATTTGGGGGTTGCCTGCCAGGGAGCGCGCGATCGCAACCCGTTGCTTTTGCCCCCCTGACAGATCCTTCGGTAGCCGATCGGCCTTATCTCCTAGCCCTACCTGTTTCAGTAAATCATAGGCGGCTTCCTGAGCTGCGATTCCTTTAATGCCCTTGATCTGTATGGCCAGCTGAATATTCTCTGTCGCGGTCAGGGCTGGAAACAGATTAAAATCTTGAAAAATGAACCCAATGTGGTCTCG
>JBCCRZ010000710.1:0-3286 GCA_039200855.1 Cyanobacteria bacterium P01_D01_bin.44
GGGGGTCACTGTGGCATACGGCACACTGGCCAAAGCCCCTCGAACCCACTGATATGTAATCAATCCCCCGGTCACAATGGCTAAACCTCGGCTCAGTCGACTGGGATAAAACCAGGCAAAATAGGCTGCAATCACTCCTGCCGCGATCGCTAACCATTGACTGATTTTCATCAGCTTCCGGTCACTGAGGGTTAGCAGTTGGTTCGTTCCCCAGTATTTTTGCTGCAGGGTCTCTAACTGTTGCGGGCTCAATCCTAAGCCAGTAAGTTCAAATGATTCTGAAAGCAGGGGGGCATAATTTAGTCCCCAACTGAGGCAAACTAAGGAATTGCCATCGTACTGGGCCTGACAATGACTCAGCTCAGAGTTAGATAATTTCTCTAAAACAATGACGAGTGGACGGCCTTGAATGTCGGTCTGGCACTGAGACTGCTGATCTGTTTCTGTACAAGTAAAGAGGCGGTTGGGTAAGTGAATAGTTGTGTTGGGTTCAGCGTGGATAGAAATTCCGGCAAAGGGGACGTCGATGCCGCCACTTCGAGCCTCAAACCCTAATAAAAATAGAAAAGCTCCGAATAATGCCAGCCATAGACCGAGCAATACCGTAAATAGAAAAAGCCTTGTTCGACGCATAGTAGTTTGTCTCTATTGGCCTGACTAATGAAAACGCCATCCTCCGTTACTTCGAAAGTAGCAATTCATCGGTATTTTGTGGCTCAGCTTATGCCGTCTTAAAATGCTGAAATCTGATGGTGTGTCCGTGCAGGTATCTCAGCTACAGCGGTATCGGATTCTGCCAGTTTCCTCATCTCTTTAGAAAAGTTTGCATGCAGTTCGATAGAGACCAGGAATCTATTCCTCCAGCGGCAATACCGGACCGACAAAGGCTGCATCTTCCACTGCCTCTGCCTCAATGAGGGCTAAGAGTGACTGCCACTGATTGCGCAGTTGAGTGTCTTGAGGCGATGTCTGCAGGGCTTCAGCCACCTGGGCTAGGGTGTCGTACCAAATGTCTGGCGCGCCAGATTGGACTTGTTGAGCCCGCCGTGGAGTCAAGGCCACCCGCTGGATGGCCCCGTGCAGCGTCAGATCAGGCTGTATGCCCGCTCCCCCGGCACAGTAAAGCTGAAAATACCAGCGATAGATTTGCCCTTCTGCCAATGCGTGGGTAGGCATGTTAGGGAGTGTCACACTGACAATGCCCGGCGACTCCGGCAGCCGAAAACGAGTTTGGTATAGGCGCTCGTCTTCAGCGGGCCATTGGAGCAGTGAAAATTCGCCATACTCAACTTCCTCCGCTCCAAAAGGGACGTAAAACAAAATCGTGGGATAGGCCGTCGCTGTCAGAACCGGATTTTCGACGGGAATCAGCGCCTGTAAGTCCTCGTTGAGGGCACTGCAAGCAGAATCTTCCGGCTCAAGACCGCCGCCGGGACGGGTTCCATTAGGGGGCGGGGCGCTGGGGGGGGGCGGAGGCTGGCTAATTTCGACCGCCGGAAGTTGCGTATAAGCGCTACGGGGCAACCCTAGCAAGGGCAGCATTAGGCTGATAACTAACGCACCGGCGATCGCAAGTAGGAACTTCGGACGCATCATGGTCAGTTCTAGTGAGTGAATTTGGGTAGAGTCACGGTCAGCAGAGAGTTTCCCAAAATCATTGATGAGTCAACGCGTCAGAGAGTTGCTCGAAGTGAACTTTCTTTACCTGCAGCCGGCTCGGCCACGCGACAGCAGCGGGATGGCTTGAACGTTAACGCTGGATTTTTGGACGGTTCAGAGACGGTTTTGAGAAACACCTAGTCAACACTACAAGGCTTGCCGTCATAAATGCGGATAATATCGCCGGAATGAGTGGTAGCCACACCCCGTTAGTCATTGCCATGACGCAAAGACTGAGGAGTCCCCAGCTGAGCCCACCAAACGCTAAGATTCCGCCGATAAACCAACTGGACTGACGCAGATGAGTCCGGCCCAGCAGCAATCCGCTACTAATTGCTCCCCCGAGCAGCGACCACCCCCAAATCCACAGTCCGGCCCCCCATTGAAATCCCGGCGTCTGCGGCAATGCCTGGATTAAAGGTCGTTGCTCAAGCACTGCACTGAGCAGCTGACTCACCATGTGAGCATGGAGCCAGACTCCAGCCATCTTGCCAAAGGGGGTATCTACCGAATCTCTGGCAACAGGGGCGATATACCCCACTAAAACTAAGCGATCGCGCACGCTGTCGGCATCGATTTCTCCGGCCAACACCTGCTGCAGAGACACTCGCTGACTCGGCATCGCGCCTCGGTAGTTGAGCATGAGCTGAGTGCTCAGACCGTCTAAATCTTGATACGCGCCAAAACGACGAGGCAGCGGCGAAAACACGGTGTTGCCAAACTGCCACTGGTCATCGTCGTTGACCATTAAGGGCTCAACCCCCGCCTGTTGTAAAAAGCGGTAAGCCAGCTGCAAGCTCAGACTATAGGGGGCCGCACAGGAGGAAATGGCAGGCACAGACTGCGTGACAACCAAATTGGGAGCATAGGACAGTAGCTGGCGACGGACCACTCCGGTTTTGGGCGCTACAGCCATATTCCTGGGGGGCGGTCGAGTCAGAGCAGGCTGATCGAGAACCAGGTTGCTAAAGCCAACTTGGGCCATGAGCTGATCGTCAGAAAACTCCGGCGGGGGGCCATAATCTTGGTCGACCTGACCATAGGCGCAGACGATAAACAAGTTGGCATACTGACGAAATTTATCCATTAGCGCCGCGCGCCCGGGCCCGCGCGGCTGATAACGATGCATATCCAGCGCGATCGCGGTCGGGTCAAAATTTTCTAGAGCCTCGACCGTTTGGGCCAACGTCGTATCGCTGAGGGGATAGCCACCCAGCTCATTCAGATCGTCAGGCAGCACTTCCACGACCAGAATTCGCGAGTCAATGGCTTCCACCGGGCGCGATCGCATCACCTGATCGTAAGCGGCCAGCTCCAAGGGCTGTAAAATGCCCAAATGCCGCCCGACTAAAATTGCGATGGCCACGATCACGCTGAGCCCAATCACTTGTAGTCCCAGAATGAAGCGCTTTGGTGAAGGCGCAACGCTCTTGACAGCCTTGGTAGAAGACACCGGGCCATTCGCATCGTCTGGCTGCGCTGCGTTTCCCTGTAGGGTTGACCAATCAGGCGGCAGCACCAGGGGATTTTGATAAATCACCGGGAGCCAGCTGGCGCAGGGAAAACGATACTCCAACCCTTGGAGGCGCTCGCGGGCATGGCGAACGGCCAGATAAAACGGCTCACC
>JBCCRZ010000711.1:0-3284 GCA_039200855.1 Cyanobacteria bacterium P01_D01_bin.44
ATTACCTGTCAAAATGGAAAGGTAATGTTCAAAATCTACCTTTTTACTAATGTCTGAGTCAGGGCCCAATCGTTCAAAACTGAAAAATATGTCACCGGAAAAACGGGCTCGTTTGCTGGCGGAGGCGCAGGCCCCTTTTAAGGGGTTGCGAAAGTTTGTGTATGTAGCTTGTGGTGCATCTGGTCTTGTGGGAGGCGTGGTTTTCTTGGCCCAGTTAGCAGCCGGTCGCGATGTGGGAACTGCGCTGCCAAACTTTGCGGTCCAGGCGGGAGTGGTGGGGCTGATGGTGTTTTTGTTTCGATTAGAGGATCGAGGGAATCGTAAGGGCTAGAGCGTATGAGTGTTGATAGAAACCCGGTGGTGCTGGTACATGGTCTGTGGAATACAGTGAATATTTTTTGGAAGCTGCGATCGCACCTCGAAAAACACCGCTGGCCCGTTTATGCCCCAAATCTGATTCCTAACAACGGTGATGTTGGCATTGAGATATTAGCCCAACAGTTGCACACCTTTATAGAAGATCAATTTGGGCAGCATCAGATGATTGATTTACTGGGCTTTAGCATGGGTGGTCTAGTCAGTCGCTATTATTTGCAGCGGCTGGGGGGACTAGGGCGCGTCAATCGATTTGTGACGGTTGCTGCACCTCACAACGGATCGATGATGGCATGGTTTCGTCAAAATCCTGGCGGTATACAGATGCGCCCCAGCAGCCAGTTTCTCAAAGATCTCAATCAGGATAAGCATCAGCTTCAACAAATCCAGGTGACATCGCTGTGGACCCCCTTGGATATATTTGTAGTGCCAGCCTCGAGTGGGCGGTTGACGGTGGGGCAATCGCTAAGATTACCGGTTGCGACTCACAACAAAATGTTGCAAGATTTGCGCAGTTTAGAAGCAATTGTCGAGGGGCTGTCTTAATATTCGGGGCAGTTGGAAACGAGGCTCACGTTTTTCCCGGAATCAAGCGCTGTGATCTCAGTCGTTGTGTCCTGAGGGGGGCTTGCTGTTAGATAAGGACATGACTCGCGGCTCAAGCCATTCAAGTGTATTTACCACTACCAAAATTCAGGAAATCAGCCGTTAATTAGCTTAGCGAGGTCGCGAGGATTTTTACAGCAGATTTGGGAATATACTCCTGATTTGCAATAGGCTGAGCCCTTCTAATTTCAGTTCCCATGGTGTGAGTGATCGTCCATTTACTTGATAAATCCTGGAGTCACAAATACACAAAATGAGCGATTCAAAATATCATATTAAGCCACAAGCTGGAAAGCTAAAAGTTCAGATTGATACTGGCGTAAAGCTGAATAAGGGAAATGTCAAAATCAATCAAATTGCTGCCACTAGAGGGGAAGCAATAGACAAGCTTCAGCGCTATTTGGAAGATAACCCTGACGTTGCTTTTGAGTACTTCAGCAGTCAAGAATAAAGGGCATTCAGCAGAGGTGTCTACAGCCATCAACGTGCGTAGCGAGGAATTAGGCATACGAGCCACTGGTCGCTCATTTGGCAAATCCCATTCGACGATTATTCGTTGGGAACGTCGTTTAGCTCCCCAAACAGAGCCTTGGTCGCCTCCTGCCCCCGAAGGAGATGATGTCACCCGCTGGTTTACTGACGGCGAACGACGCTATGGCCTCACCTTGCCGACTAGATACAAGGGAAGCTCATTTGTCAATTGCTGAATACGGTTACTTACCTGGTCGACGATGAAGCCTAGCGTAACGCCTCCCACCAAAAGGAACAAAAAGAGATGGCAGAGGTTTGTTGCAAGCATTTTGGTCTCTTGTCTAGTGGGTATGTGCTTTGAGCGATAGGTCTCTGGTAGAGCAAAAGTTTCCGGCAGGTTGCTGATATTGGGTAAATCAAAGCCTTCTAGCTCACGATAGGTGTCGCTCAAAGCTGCCTCATTTGAGTCGAAGCCGTTGATACGAAGATTCTTGTCAGGAAGATTATCATACGGGTATTGGTTGTTCATCTACTTTTCTCTAATGGTTGAGTGAGTAGGGTGAGAACTGTTGCTCAGCCCGCTGTTCAGGTTCTCCTGGGTATGAATAGGATCGAAACTCAAAGGTTATGCACGGATAAAAATAAAATCGCCTAGCGCCTCTAAAACAGCCGGTAGTTTAGGGAGAAGTGGATGCCGCTCTCCTGCAAGCTATTTCCTTCGTCGCTAATATTGACTAGCGGAATGCCGATGTCGAGGCGGGCATCGAAGCGATCGCCCATCTGCCACAGTGCCCCTAGCCCCAGCGAGGCCAGGGTGGGTTTCTCTGGATTGGGCGAGGTGACATTCCAGCCGTGACCGACGTCGACAAACGGCACGAGCTGTAGCAGGCCATCGACCTCAGGTATTCGCAGCACCGGAAATCGGATTTCTGAAGAGAACAGGATGCCGCTGTCGGTGAGTAGGGTATTTTGCCGGTAGCCTCGGACGGTCTGAGGTCCGCCTAAACCAAATTGTTCTAATGGAACCAGACTGTCGGTCGCCAGCTGCAGGTTACCTCGGACTAGAAACAGTAAATCTTCGTCCAGCAGGCGCACCCACTGGGCCTGGCCCCGCCAGGCAAAAAAGCGGCTGTCAGGGCCTTCGTCACTGACGGTGGCGTCAAAGGCGTCTAAGCCCAGGCTAAACTGCGATCGCGCTGCAAACACCTGACTTGCGCCCTGTTGGGTCCATTCCTGGGCAAACCGCAGGGCCGAGATTCGGGTCCGCCCGTTTTCGTCAGCCCCCAGGGTTTGAAAGGGCAGCGCCTCGCCCAAGATATCTTCCAAAAACTCACTCTCGCTCTCTCGCCGAGAGGCTGTTAGGCTCAGGGCAAGCTCCCGCTCTGGCGTGCGGATTATGGGTTGGCGATAGGTCAGCTCGTAAAAGCTTGATTCGGACTGAATATCGAGAAAGTTAAACGGATCTTCGATCACCCGGCTGTCGGTAAAGCCCACGCTAAGCGCCAGTGTGCCGTCCGCTGCGTTGAGGGGAAAACGGTAGCTAGCGTCTACGGTATTGCTGCCATCGGTGTTGGCGTAGCCGACACTAAACTGATCACCAAACCCTAACAGATTGCCGTGGCTCACGGTTACCCCACGCCGAAAGCTGCCCACGCTCGGTGAGCGGCCATTGTCAGCCTGTAGCGTTACGTCCATCTGTGACAGGTTAAGCAGATGGGGTAAAAGTCAAGTCATCTCTTGGAAAAGGCCTCAAATCAATTCTAGCTAAAGGTTTACGAAGTTTTTTGACCACCGCTAGGTCTTGATTTTCCGCTGCAGCAAAATAGGTGACG